>JAGREJ010000141.1:8863-16004 GCA_020446595.1 Novosphingobium sp.
TGCTGCCAGGAGAGCGACGGCGGCGTCGCCCTGCTCGTCACCAGCCGCGAGCGTGCGCGCGACCTCAAGGGCAAGCACGTGCGCATTCTCGGCTCGGCGGCCTCGATCCCCTACAATGTCGAGCCGCTGACACCCTATTACACCGACGATCCGATGATCATGCAGCAGACGGTAAATTCCGCGCGCCGCGTGTTCGAGGCGGCAGGCGTCGGGCCGAAGGACATCGACGTGGCGCTGCTCTACGACGCCTTCACCCCCGAAGTGGTGCACCAACTGGAGGCTTACGGTTTCTGCGGCGACGGCGAGGCGCTCGATTTCGTGAAGTCAGGCGCCTGCGCGATCGACGGCGAATTGCCGTTGAACACCAACGGCGGTTTGATTGGCGAAGCCTATATTCACGGCCTGAACATGGTGACCGAAGGCGTGCGCCAGTTACGCGGCGTGGCAAGCAACCAGCGCAAGGATGCAGAACTGGTGCTGTTCTCATCGGGCAATGGTGCCGTGATCCTCGCCAAGGACTGAACATTCACAAACAAACCATTCTATCTGAAAGGCAATATCATGAACATCCAGAGCAAGATCGAGCTGCCCGACCAGCTCATTTCGGTCGACAGCCACGTGTTCTTCACCGACGAATGGGTGACCGAACGCCTGCCCGAACGGCTGCGTGAGACTTATGTCAACGCCAATCGCCAGTTCAAAGAAGACGGCGTGAAGCAGCGCGGCGGCTGGGAGCCCAATATCAACGACCTGTTCGACGAGGTTGCATGGTCCGATCCGGGCCACTTCGAGCCCAACGAAAAGCTCAAGTCGATGGACAGGGATGGCGTCTATGCCGAGGTAATCTTTCCGGAAGTTGGCGCGGCCAAGGTCTGCTCTCCGCACTATTGTGGCGATGACTGGAAGGAAATCCTGTCAGGCTACAATGACGCCATGGCGGACTTCGCCTCGGTCGATACCGACCGGTTGTGGACCGCCTACCAGCTCCTGCCCTTCGACATCGACTGGTCGGTGAACGAAGTGGAACGGCTCGTGAAGCGCGGCGCGCGTTGTATCCAGTTGCCGCCCTTCCCCAGCGAGGTCGGCCTCAAGGACTATTTCGACAGCCACTACGACAAGCTGTGGGGCGCCTGTCAGGAAATGGGCGTCACGGTGCTCAATCACCTCGACACCAACAAGCAGTACATGGATCTCATCAAGCGCGACCCGACCGAGCAGCGTGCCGTCGCGCTCGGCATGCCGCCGTTCCAGATGGCCGAAACGATCTGTCTGTGGATCCTGCCCGGAACGCTTGAACGCTTCCCCGATCTCAAGGTCGTGTTCGTCGAGCCGGGACTGGGTTGGCTGCCCTTCCTGTTCGACGTGATCCTCGATGGCCGCATCCATCAGGGCCACTACAAGTTCCCGCAGCTCTCGATGCTGCCGAGCGACTACTTCAAGCGGCAGATGGGCGTGACCTTCATGTATGAGCCGCATGGCCTGAAGGTCGCATACGAGTATTTCGGCCCGGATTCGCTGATGTGGTCCACCGATTTCCCGCACCCGGCGACCTCGTGGCCCAACTCGATCGATCACATCGACAAGCAGTTCACCGCCGCCGACATCCATGGCGAGGACCGCATGAAGATCCTCGCCAAGAACGGACTGCGCTTGTTCGGAGGCAAATAATCGCGCAACGACGCTGTTGATGGTCTCGACTGACACAGCCAGCGGCACGCGCCGTTTCGAATGCGTTGCCCCGGCAGGAGAGATCCTGCCGGGCGAGGCGTTCGCCATTGGCCTGCGCGTGGTGCTGCCACCTGCCGACACGCCCCCGAGCGGCAAGGCATTCTACTGCATTGTCGGCGGGCAAATGGACCTCACCTATTACGACCTCGGGGAAGACGGTGATCGCCGTTTCTCCATGGCAGAGGCGCTGGCATTGCGCGGCCATGTGGTCGTGCTGGCCGACCATCCCGGCATCGGCGCATCGACCATGCCGCGCGACGAATGGGCGCTGACGCTCGACCTGCTGGTGCGCGCCCATTCCGGAGCAGCGCGGTCCGCGTTCGACGGCCTGCGCTCGGGCTCGCTGGTCCCCGGAATCGATGCCATGCCGGACCTCGTTCCGCTCGGCCTGGGGCATTCGATGGGGGCGGTGGTCACTATCGATCTTCAGGGCGCAGACCATGTCTACCAAGGCATCGTCCTGCTCGGCTACGGAACCGGTGGGCTGCCCAGCATGCTGCCGCCCGAAGCGGCGGAAAAGGCGAGCGACATCGACTGGCTGCGCGCCTATCTGCCCACGCTGGCGCGCGAACGCTTCGGCACTGCGCTGCTCGATCCGCAGGAAGCGCGGCGCAAGCGACGCGGAAGGGGACAGGGCAGCCCCTCGTTCCATTCGGGCAGCGCCGAGCCGGAAGGCAATCTGGCGCTACGCAAGGCGGCGGCTCCGCTGCTGACCCAGCCCGGTCTGTTCTCGATGTTCCCCGGCATCAGCGACAAGGCGAGCGCGGAAATCGACGTGCCGATCCTCGTCGTCACCGGCACGCACGATTTCATCGAAGCGGCAGACACGCTGCACGCCCAGTTTCCCGCCTGCCCCATGTTCGAAATATTCCGGCCGGAGGACACTGGCCACAACCTGTTCACATTTCCGTCGCGCGCCGAAAGCTTCGCGCGGATCGATGCCTGGGCACAGACGCTTCCCTCCTGAACGCAGCTTGCATTGCAAGTCGCTTGCGCGCAGGCTGCGCGTAAACGATGGTCGCCAAGGCCATCGCGAGGTCGCTGCCGCAAGAGGCAAGGAATGTCAGACAGATCGCCGGGCGCGAACCGGCCCAGACTCACGCTCCATGTGCCCGAGCCGCCGTTCCGGCCCGGTGACGAGGTCGACTATTCGTGGCTCGACATTCCCGAGCCCGACGCCGTGCCTCGTCCCGACGAGACCGCCGCCCCGGAGGCGATCCGCGATCTTGCCTATGGCCTGATCCGGGTGCTCGATTTCGAGAACAACGCGGTGGGAAGCTGGAACCCCGGCCTGCCGCCGGAAACCCTGCTCGCCATGCTGCGCAAGATGGCGCTGCTGCGCGCCTTCGACGAGCGGATGCACCGCCAGCAGCGGCAGGGCAAGACCAGCTTCTACGTCAAGTCGACCGGCGAGGAAGCAATCGCCATTGCCCAGACTTTCGCGCTCGACCGGGCGGACATGTGCTTTCCCTCCTATCGACAGCCGGGGATCCTGTTCGCCCGCGACTATCCGATGGTCGAGATGATAAACCAGATCTTCTCGAACAATGCCGACCCGCTGAAAGGGCGGCAATTGCCGATCATGTATTCGGCGAAGGACTACGGGTTCTTCTCGATCTCCGGCAATCTCGCCACGCAATATCCGCAGGCGGTCGGCTGGGCCATGGCCAGCGCCAGCAAGGGCGACGACCGCATTGCGGCGGTCTGGTGCGGCGAAGGCTCGACCTCGGAAGGCGACTTCCACAACGGGCTGACCTTCGGCGCGGTCTACAACGCGCCCTGCGTGTTCAACGTGGTCAACAACCAGTATGCGATTTCCAGCTATTCCGGGTTCGCTGGCTCCGAACGCACCACCTTTGCCGCGCGCGGGATCGGCTATGGAATCCCCGCGCTGCGCGTCGATGGCAACGATGCGCTCGCAGTATATTCGGCGACGCGCTGGGCTGCGGACCGGGCGCGGTCGAACCTTGGACCGACACTGATCGAGCTGTTCACATACCGCGCCGACGCGCATTCCACTTCGGACGATCCGGCGGCCTACCGCTCGGCGCAGGAACGCACCGAGTGGCCGCTGGGTGATCCGATCACGCGGTTGAAGCGCCACTGCATCGCGCTCGGCATCTGGGACATGGACAGGCAGGCGGCGATGGACCTCGAAGTCGCGGAGGAGGTGCTCGCCGCCCAGAAGGAAGCGGAGAAGAACGGCATCCTCGGCCATGGCCTGCATCAGCCCGATATCACCATGTTCCAGGACGTCTATGAGCACATGCCCTGGCACCTCAAGGAACAGAGCGAGCAGGCAGCGCGCGAAAGGGCACACAAATGGCCCGAATGAGCATGATCCAGGCGATCAACTCGGCGCTCGACGTGACGATGGGGCGCGACCCGGACATTGTGATCCTCGGCGAGGACGTCGGCTATTTCGGCGGCGTGTTCCGGGTGACGGCGGGTCTTCAGGAAAAATACGGCAAGGAACGCTGCTTCGACACGCCGATCACCGAATGCGGCATCATCGGCGCGGCTATCGGCATGGCGGCTTACGGCCTGCGTCCCGTGCCTGAAATCCAGTTTGCCGACTATGTCTATCCCGGTCTCGACCAGATCGTCAGCGAGGCGGCGCGCCTGCGCCATCGCTCGGCGGGCGATTTCCAGTGCCCGCTCGCGATCCGCATTCCGTTCGGCGGCGGTATCTTCGGCGGCCAGACCCACAGCCAGAGCCCGGAAGCGCTGTTCACTCATGTCGCCGGGATCAAAACCGTGGTGCCGAGCAATCCGCGCGATGCCAAGGGCCTGTTGATCGCTGCTATCGAGGACAACGATCCAGTCATCTTCTTCGAGCCCAAGCGGTGCTACAACGGGCCTTTCGACGGCTATTACGATCGTCCGGCAAAGACATGGGCCGATCACCCCGATGGCGAGGTCGAGGATGGGCATTACACGGTGCCGCTGGGCAAGGCGCGACTCGTCACAGAGGGGAATGATCTGACAGTGCTGGCCTACGGCACCATGGTTCATGTCGCGCAGCAGGTGCTGATCGAGCACGGGCTGTCCGCCGATCTCATTGACCTGCGTACGCTTATCCCGCTCGATATCGAAACCATCGAGGCTTCGGTAAAGAAGACCGGACGCTGCGCCATTATCCACGAAGCCACGCGTACTTCGGGCTTCGGTGCGGAACTTTCGGCGCTGGTGCAGGAGCGGTGTTTTTATCACCTCGAAGCGCCGATCGAGCGTGTAACAGGCTTCGACACGCCCTATCCGCATTCGCTCGAATGGTCATACTTCCCCGGCCCGGTCCGCATCGGCGAGGCGCTGGAACGACTGGTGAAGGCAGAAGCATGACGCGCTACCAGTTCAAGCTGTCCGACATCGGCGAAGGCATTGCCGAGGCCGAACTGGTCGAGTGGCTGGTCAATGTGGGCGACATCGTGCGCGAGGATCAGCCGGTCGCTGCCTTCATGACCGACAAGGCGACGGTAGAACTGGAAACGCCGGTCTCGGGCACAGTGGTCGAACGCACGGGCGAGATCGGCGAAGCGATCCGGGTCGGCGCGACGATCTTGGAAATCGAGATCGAGGGTAACGGGGCGGATGCGGAAAAATCCGAACCGTTCGCCTCGAGCGAAGTCGAGAGGCGAGCCGAAGAGAACGTGTCTCGACTTCGCTCGACACGAGCGGAGTTGCTCACCCCATCCCCGCGTCCTGCTCCGCCGCCACCGGCTCCGCCGAGCTCGGGCAAGGTGCTCGCCAGCCCGTTGGTGCGCCGCCGGGCACACGATCTCGGCCTGGATCTCGCCTCCGTGCCGCATTCCGGCCCGCGCGTGCTCAACAAGGATCTCGAAGCCTTCCTGGTCGCGCCTCGTGAAGAGGCCGCGCCGACCACCACGCTGATCGATGCCGAAGTGCCGGTCGTCGGCCTGCGCCGCGCCATCGCCCGCAAGATGGAGGAAGCCAAGCGCCGCATCCCGCACTTCACCTATGTCGAGGAAATCGACATGACCGCGTTCGAGGCACAGCGCGCCACACTCAACGCGCACCGGGCCGACAAGCTCTCCGCCCTGCCCTTCCTCATCATGGCGATTTGCCGGACCCTGACCGACTATCCGCAACTCAACGCCCACTATTACGACGACAAGGACGTGGTGCGCCGCTTCGGCGCGGTGAACATGGGTGTCGCGACCCAAACCGATAACGGTCTGATGGTGCCGGTGGTGCACAATGCCGACGCGATGGATGCCAGCGAACTGGCGCGGAGGATCGCCGCGCTGGCCGCAGGGGCACGCTCGGGCAAGATTGCGCGCGAGGATCTGCAGGGCTCGTCGATCACGATCACCTCGCTCGGCAAGCTGGGCGGCATTGCCTCGACACCGATCCTCAATGCACCGGAAGTCTGCATCATCGGACCCAACAAGATCGTCGAGCGCACCGCCGTGATCGATGGCATGATCGCGGTGCGCAAGATCATGAACCTGTCGATCTCCTGCGATCACCGCGTGGTCGATGGCTACGACGCGGCGGCCTTCGTTCAGGCGCTCAAGCAGAGGCTGGAGATGCCCGGGCAGATTTTCGCGCAGACGTGACGCCCGCGCGGTCTTGCAGGCCAGACCCGTTCGTGCTGAGCTTGTCGAAGCACTGTTCTTCTTCCTATCGACTTGCCAAGAAGTAAGGACGGCCCTTCGACAGGCTCAGGGCGAACGGTATTGGCCAATCGCCGGGGGAGAGAAACAATTGTGAATTATCCGAATCTGCACCGCCCGCTCTATGGCGCGGACGTTTTGGCCAATGCGCTCAACAATTACCCCGACTTGCCGTTGCTGCGACAACTTGACGGGCCGACGCTCACTGTGCGCGAGATGCGCGACGAGACCAGCCGTTTCATCCAGGCGCTCGAAAGCGTCGGCGTCACGCCGGAAAGCTGCGTCTCGATGCTCGCTTCCAACCTGCCCGAAACGCTGCACATCGGCCACGCAACCTCGATGATTCCGTCGCTCATGGTGCCGATCCACGCGATGAGCTCGCTCGCCGATCAGCTCAACATCGTGCGCGATGCGGGCGTCAACGTGCTGATCTTCGAAGCCGCGCGATTCGAGAAAGCCGCTGCCGACATCAAACGCGAGGAACCCGGCATCGTGCTGCTTTCGGTCGGCCCCAGCGAGATCGCGCCCGACATCCGCAAGCTGGCCGCCTCGTTCGAGCCGAAGAAGCTCGTGCCGCCGGTGATCGACGGGAACTACATCGGCAGACGCTCCTATTCGGGCGGCACCACCGGCAAGCCCAAGGCGATCCCCAGCGCCGCGCGTTCGGGCCAGCAATGCGCGATGATAATTCAGGCCGAGTGGGAATGGCCCAGCCCGCCGCACATCCTTTCCTGCGCGCCGCTGACCCACGCGGGCGGGACGATGTTCATGCCCGC
>JAGREJ010000142.1 GCA_020446595.1 Novosphingobium sp.
CCCATGTTTGAGATCGAGGCCGTGCCGCCCTGATACTCGGCGGGTTGCAACTTGCCGCCCTGCGCGCGCTCGATCAGATCCTTGGTGGTCGTGGCAATCTCGGACAACGATTTGCCGCTGGCGTCGCCGATAATCGGAGTGATGAGGCCGCCGGGGATGCTCACCGCCATCGAAATGTCGGCGCGCTCGTAACGGATTAGCTCATTGCCTGCGAAAGTCACGTTACATTCGGGAACGTCGATCAGTGCCTTGCCCAGCGCCTTGATGAGCAGATCGTTGACCGACAGCTTGATGCCGCGCGATTCCAGCGCCGCATTGACCTCGGCGCGCATCGCCAGGAGCTTGTCGAGCCGCACATCGACCGTGAGGTAGATGTGGGGGGCTTCCTGCATCGACTGGCTGAGGCGGCGCGCGATGGTCTTGCGCATGCCCGACAGCTTCTCGACCGTGTGCGGCACACGATCATCAAGCAGGGCGCGAGTCTCGGCCGCCATTTCAACCTGGGCCGGTTTCTCTGCCGCTGCCGGTGCCTGAGCCGGTGCTTGCGCGGCCTCCTTCGGCTTCGCAGTGCCCGGCGTGGCGCCATCGACGTCGGCCTTTACGATCCGCCCGTGCGGTCCGCTTCCGCTCACTGCCTCAAGATCGACGCCCTTTTCGGCGGCGAGGCGCTTGGCGAGCGGGGATGCAATCACTCGCCCTTCATTGGAAGAACGAGCAACCGGCATTGGCGCGGCCTTGGCCTGTGCTTCAGGTTTGGCTTCGGGCGTTGAAGCCGCTTCCTTGACTGGCTCTTGTTTCGCGGGTTCGGGAGCCGCCACTTCCGCCGCGTCCTCGTCCTCGTCCTCGCCGGTCAGCGTGGCGATCACGGTCCCGACCTTCACGCCTTCGGTTCCCTCGGGAACGGCGATGGACAGGATCACGCCCTCGTCCACCGCCTCGAACTCCATGGTCGCCTTGTCGGTTTCGATCTCGGCGAGAATATCGCCGGAGACCACTTCGTCCCCTTCCTTCACCAGCCATTTGGCAAGCTTGCCCTCCTCCATGGTCGGCGACAGCGCGGGCATCTTGATTTCGGTGGGCATGGACAGGTCGGCTTCCGTGGATCAGGTATTGCTGTGGCCCCAATCGTCAATTCCGTGGCCTGTGACAAGCCTCCGGTCATGAATCGCATGGGTTGCGCGCGGGGGCTTTGTAGCGGATATGACCTGTCCGGGGGAACTGATATGCGCGTCTATCTGGTCATTATCGACGAAACCGAGGAGGCGTTGCTTGCCTTGCGGTTCGCCTCGCGTCGCGCCGCGAAGACCGAAGGCGGTCTGCACCTGCTTGCACTGGTGCCGCCACAGGAGTTCAGCGCCTTTGGCGGCGTCCAGGCAACCATCGAGGAGGAGGCGCGCACGCGCGCCGAAACTCTGGTGACGGCGGCTGCCGGTAGTCTTCTTTCCGAAAGCGGGAAGATGCCCGTCATTTCCGTCAAGGTCGGTGAAGGTGTGAAGGTGGTGCGCGAGTATCTTTCGGAACATCCGGAAGTTTCGGCCCTCGTGCTCGGCGCAGCGAAGGAAGGCGGCCCCGGCCCACTGGTCAGCCACTTCACCGGCGCGCTCGCCGGTTCGCTGCCCTGCCCCGTATTCGTTGTGCCGGGGTCGCTGTCGCACGACGACATCGAACGGCTGAGCTGACCTATTAGGCGACCGTTCCGCGCGACGGATAGCCATGCGAGATGGCATATCCCAGACCCGGCAAAAGCTCGGCCAGCGGAGGGCGCGTGAACGGCATCGACTGCACATTCGCGCAATAAAGCGTCCCGTCCGGCCGCACCACGAACAGCCCCGGTTCGGAAAAGATCGCCGGTTCCTTGTCGGTGATCGCGCTGGTTATATAGAGGCCGAAGGCGCGCGCGGTTTGCTCGGACAGGCCATAGGCCAGATCGAGCTTCGGCAGTTCCCATTCCGTTTTGGTGCGGCTCGCGCGATCTTCATCGTCCATGCTGATCGCCACCGCCGCGATGCCCATTTCGGCCATTTCATCCAGCCGTCCCTGCATATCCTGAAGCTGGCCCTTGCAGATCGGGCAATGATAGCCGCGATAGAACAGCAGCAGGGTGAAATTCTCGGGCGTGCTTTGCGACAGGTCGAACGTTCCGCCGCCGACGAGCGGCAGTCGCAGCGAGGGAACGGGTTGTGCGGGAATGGGTCTGGTCATGGCTCTCTCCTCGCCCGATTATTGCGCGGCGCGGTGCGCGGGGCAAGGCGCAGCCGGGCTAACGCTTCTTGCGACCCTGATGGCGGATATTGCCGGGC
>JAGREJ010000143.1:0-10736 GCA_020446595.1 Novosphingobium sp.
CGAGAGCAGATCGAGAAAGCCAAGTCCGGCCAGGATCGCGGCGAACGTCGTGGAGACCAGCAGACCGCCAATGGCGACCTTGCGCTTGTCGTACATGTCCGCGATCGCGCCTGCGGGCAGCGAAACGACCACCATCGGCAGCATCATCGCCGTCTGCACCAGTGCGACCATGCTTGGCGAAGTGGTAAGCTGGGTCATCTTCCACGCAGCGCCAACGCCGAGGAAGAGCTGGGCGAAATTCGAGAACACGCTCGCCACCCAGATCTTGCGGAACGAGGCCTCGCGGAGTGGCGCGAAGGTGCCCACCGCCTCGTGCTCGTTCAGGTTTTGAGGCATCGTGTTCATTCGCGTGGAAGTCCATCCGGGCATTCGAGCATTGCTGTTGTCCCAGGCGGGCGATCCGTCAAGACCGCCAGAATTGCCTTGCAATATACTCGCATTTGAAAGTAATAGTGCCCTTGGGGCGAACTGAAGGGCGGGCCGATGGTCCGGGGGTCATGAGCAAACGGGAAATCAGCCTGCGCATAAGCGTGCTGGCAAGAAACGTGCGGAACTATTTCGATCGGCGAGTCGCCGCGCTTGGCGTCACCCGCTCGCAATGGGCCATGATCGCCGTCGTCGCCACAAACCCCGGTGCAACCCAGCGCATGATTGCCGATGCTCTCGAAATGTCCGAGGCTTCGGCCGGTCGACTCGTCGACAGGCTTTGCAACGAGGGGCTGCTTACGCGTCGCCCGCGAGAGGACGACAGGCGAGCCAAGGCGATCTATCTCTCCGATGCCGCCGAGCCCTTGCTCGAAAAACTCACGGTGGTGGCCCGCGACAGCGAAGACCGGATGTTCAAGGGCTTCAACGACGAGGAACTGGATACGCTCCAGGCCCTGCTAGACCGTGTCTATCTCAACGTCTCGGCGGGTTGATCGCTTCGTCTGACAAGCGTCGATCCGCGCGCACTGCATCGCCAACGAAAAGGGGCGATGCCAACGGCACCGCCCACATTTCAGTCCGCATGAGCGCCCCTTGCGGAGCTCGCGATCAGCCGATCGCCCTGACGTCGGCCAGGCTCAGCGAAGTGGTCAGCTTGCCCTCGACCTCGCTAAGGGTGTCAGCGGCAATCGTGATCATCTTGCTGCGATAGATGAGCTGGACATCGCCGTTGTCATTCACACGATAGACATTGCCGACCCGCTTACCGTCCGCGGAGTACAGCATGTCGCCCTTCTTTGCCTCGACCGACGTCGATGCGCTTGCTTCCTCGGCAAAAACCACCGTAGGAGCAAGACCGGCGGCCAGAACCGTGGCGCCAAGAGCGATTGCAAGCTTTTTCATTTCCATACCTTCAGATTTGGCCACACGCCTCTCGTGCGACATTCCTAACCAAGGTAAGGAAAATCGGCACGCTCCGTCAAGTGCGTTTGCTGCAACACAACACGCATTTTTCTCATCATTGTCAGAATGTTGGCTCTCTTCAATTGTATCAAATTGTCGCAATGGCGAAATTGCATTTCGACAGCCGTGTTGGAATCTCCTGAGTCGCCTGGCCTAATTTGATCGTGCCCACGATCCGGTCGCGCCTTGATCCAGTGGCACTTTGCATCCAGAGACGCGCAACGACGCGCCGGAGCCGCTCCGGCGCTGCTGTTCATTTTTCGGAGGCAGGGATTCAATGGCGACCAAGGTTATGCAAGGCGTGCGCGTGCTGGAAGTCGCGCAGTTCACCTTCACTCCGGCGGCGGGAGCCATTCTTGCCGATTGGGGCGCGGACGTCATCAAGGTCGAACATCCGGTGCGCGGCGACACGCAGCGTGGCTTCCTCAATCTCGGCGGCTTCCAGGTCGATCCGATGCGCCACACGCTCATCGAGCACCCCAATCGCGGCAAACGCTCGGTCGGCATCGACCTGTCGACCCCCGAAGGCCAGGAAGTGCTTTATGAGCTGGCCAGGACTGCGGACGTATTCCTGACCAACTACCTTCCCCACCACCGCCAGAAGAACAAGTTCGACGTCGAGCACATCAAGGCGGTCAAGCCGGACATCATCTATGCGCGCGGCAGCGCCTTCGGCGCCAAGGGGCCGGACTATGCGCGCGGCGGCTTCGACGGCACGGTGTTCTGGGCAGGCAGTGGCATTGCCTATGCGCACAGCCCCGAGGAACTTGGCGGACCGCTTACCCAGGCTATCCCCGCGTTCGGCGATTCGATCGGCGGGATGTTCATTGCCGGCGGCATCTCGGCCGCGCTGTTCCATCGCGAGAAAACCGGCGAAGGCGCGGTATTGGACGTGTCGCTCCAATCCACGGCATGGTGGGCAGCTGGCGCATCGCTCAGTCAGCAGATGGAGCACGGCGTCGCCCAGCGCGCCCAGATGCCGACTTCGGGCGGCATGCAGGTCAACCCGTTCCTTGGCAATTTCTGGACATCCGACGGGCGCACCATCAACCTGTGCATCCTCAGCCCAACCGGGCTGATCGAGGACACCTTCGCGCACGTCAACCGCCCCGAAGCGGCCAAGGATCCACGCTTTGCCGATCCGCTGTCGCTGTTCCAGAACGCCAAGGCAGCCAGCGACATCCTGGTCGAAGCCTTCGCCGAGCACACTTTCGATTACTGGCGCGAGCGTCTCAAGACGCTCAAGGGCCAGTGGGCCGCCGTCATCAATTTCGAGGAAATGAGCACCGACGAGCAGGCGCTCGCCAACGACATGGTGATCGAGGTCGAAGCGCCCGACGGCGGCGCGCCGATCAAGCTGGTGCGCGGCCCGGTGCAGTGGAATGGCGAGCCTCTGGAGACCACCCGCGCGCCGCAGGCTTCCGAACACACCGAAATCGTGCTCCTGGAATCGGGAATCGAGTGGGACCGGATCGAGGAATGGAAAGCCAAGGGCGCCATTGCCTGATCGGCACTGTATCACATCCGGGCTTGAACGCGGCGGCAATCCGCGGGAATCTTTGCTTTCGTATCCCATTTTGCGAAAAACCGGTTCCCACTTTTTCGTGCGATGCTCTAAGGCCCGTTTTTCTGCGCTGCCTGACGCGCGCAATTTTTTTGAGAGGATGATCCGACGATGAAACCCGGAACCCGTTTGAAGAGCGCAGCCTGCGACACCGAAGTCATGGTGATCCGCACCGCTGGCGGAACCATCGAATGCGGCGGCGCGCCGATGGCCGAAGACAAGCCCGCCGAAGCTGCCGCGCTCTCGCCCGATCATTCGAACGGATCGCTGATGGGCAAGCGGTATGTCGATGCCGACAATACCTATGAATTGCTCTGCGTGAAGCCGGGCAAGGGCTCGCTTTCGGTCGATGGCGTCGCGCTTGTCACCAAGGACGCCAAGCCGCTTCCCGCTTCGGACTGACGCGAGCGAATCTCCCGCCATGAACATTGCCCTGCTCCTTGAAATGGCGGCCGACGCCGCACCGGATCGCGTTGCTCTCGTTTGCGACGGCAAGCGGTGGACCTATGGCGATCTGCTCGCCGCCGCGCGCGGAGCCTTCGAGCTCATTCAGGAAAGCGGCGTCGACTATGTCGCCCTGCTCGATGAGAGCAGCGAAGCCTCGATGATTGCGCTGTTCGGCGCTGCCCTGGCGGGCGTTCCCTATTGCCCGCTCAACTATCGCCTCGCAGACGAAGACCTTACCGCCCTGCTGGGCCGAATCGCTCCGGCGCTGGTGATCGGCGACGAGGAACGGGTCGAGCGGCTCGCGGGCGATCAGGGCCATACGGTCTATTCGCGCGAAATGTTCGCACTCAAGGCGCAGGAAACCTGGCCCGAGGGTGAGGAGCGCGAATACGATCCGGGCGAAGGCGTGGCTGTCCAGCTCTTTACCAGCGGCACCACCGCCGCCCCCAAGGCCGCGATCCTGCGCCACTCGAACCTGCTCGGCTATATTCTCGGAACCGTCGAATTTGCCTCGGCGGATGAGGACGATGCGGCGCTCGTGGTCGTGCCGCCCTATCACATCGCCGGAATTTCGGCGCTGCTCTCCTCGACCTATGCCAACCGTCGCATCGTCATGCTGCCGTCGTTCGAGCCCGAAGCCTGGCTGAAACTTGCGGACAACGAGAAGGTTACCAATGCCTTCGTCGTGCCGACCATGATGGCGCGGATCATCGAGAAGCTGAACGAGGGCGTGAGCGCCAATCTCGCCTCGCTGCGCGCGATTGCATACGGCGGCGGCAAGATGCCGCGCGAGATCATTGAGAAGGCGTTGGCGCTGATGCCCGAGACGGGCTTTACCAACTCCTATGGCCTGACCGAGACGAGCTCGACCATCGCCCTGCTCGGCCCCGACGAGCATCGCGAGGCTCTCGCATCGGACGATCCCAAGGTCCGCGCCCGCCTCACCTCGCTCGGCATTCCGCTGCCTACCGTCGAGATCGAGATTCGCGACGAGGACGGCAAGGTGCTCGGCCCCAACGAGCCGGGTGAAATCTACGTGCGCGGCGAACAGGTTTCGGGCGAATACAAGGAAAAGAGCGCGCTCGACGCTGAAGGCTGGTTCCCGACCCGCGACGCTGGATACATGGACGAAGACGGCTATCTGTTCCTCTCGGGCCGCGCCGACGACGTGATCGTGCGCGGCGGCGAGAACATGTCGCCTGGTGAGATCGAGGACGTCGTGCTTACCCACCCGGCGGTCGGCGATGCCTGTGCCGTGGCCATTCCTTCGGTCGAATGGGGCGAGGCGGTCGGCATGGCGATCGTGCCGCGCGACGGACACGAAGCGCCGGGAGAGGACGAAATCAAGGAACTGGTGCGCTCGCGCCTGCGCTCGTCGCGTGTGCCCGAGAAGATCGCCTATGTCGATGAGCTTCCCTACAACGAAATGGGCAAGCTGCTGCGCCGCAAGGTAAAGGACATCCTTGCCGACTGAGCCGTCCGACGCACAGCGCGGACCGCCAATCCCGCTGTGGCGCTGGGCGGACCGACAATTGCGCGAACTTGCCGCAATCAGCGGATCGGAACGGATAGCGGCGCTCGATGGCCTGAGCATCATCGGCGAACGGGGCTCACTACGCGATTTCGAGATTCGCGGGCGGCGTTCCGCCGGTATCGGCGGCAGCTATCTCAATCCCACGCGCGATGGATCGTGGTTCGCGCTGACGATCATGCGCGAGGAAGACCGCGCCTACCTGCCGGCCCTGTTCGGCAAAGAAGGGATGGAAACCGCTGACCAGACGCAATTAGCTGCCGAGATTGCCTTGCGCGACAGCACCCGGTTGCTTGCCGATGGCCGCGCTTTGGGCATGGCCGTTGCTTGTGCTGATGAGACGCCCGTCTCCCCGCCAATTGAAATTCTGACACGCGGCAAGCGCCGCGACAGGCCTCAAGGCCACCGCCCAATCGTCATCGACATGTCTGCCATATGGGCCGGTCCGCTGTGCGGCCATCTGCTGTGGCAAGCAGGTGCGGACGTCATCAAGGTCGAGAACCCGAACCGGCCCGACCTGTTCCGCACCAGCGATCCGCAAACCTTCGAGGCGGTGAATCAAGGCAAGGAATGTGTCGCGCTCGATCTGACGAAGGCGAATGACCGCGACCGTCTGGTCGCGCTGATCCGCAAGGCCGACATGGTGATCGAAGCCTCGCGCCCGCGCGCGCTCAGACACCTTGGCGTCGATGCCGACGCATTGGTGCGCGAAGTGCCCGGCCTTGTCTGGCTGTCGATCACCGGCCACGGTGCCAGCGGCGATGCAGCGAACTGGGTTGGCGTGGGCAATGACTGCGCTGTTGCGGGCGGTCTGGCGCGCGCCCTGGCCAATGCCACGGGCGAAATCGGCTATGTCGGCGATGCGCTTGCCGATCCGCTGACCGGGATTACCGCTGCGCTCGAAGGCTGGCGCGCCTACACGAACGGCGAAGCGATACGCATCGGTTTTTCGATGAGCGCGATTGCCGCCAAGGCGCTTGAGGAGGAGCGCGCCTTCGACGCTGCGGCGCTCGACGAGGAATTGCGCGACTGGGGCGCGTCGGTCGGCAAGCTCTTTCCCAAAGTGCCCGCGCGGCTGGGGCTCGCACCGGTGCACGCGCTTGGCGCGGATACGGAAAAATGGCTCGACCGCCTCGATCTCTCCTGATCCGCGACGCGGAACTTTGGAACGGCGGCAGCGCAGGCCATCGCACCGATGTGCTGGTTGAAAACGGGACAATTGCCGGCATTGGCAATGATCTGACGACCGAGAGCGCAGACCGGGTGATCGATGCCGGAGGGGGCTTGCTGCTGCCGGGCCTGCACGATCATCATATTCACGTCGCGGGGCTGGCCGTGCGGGCTCAGTCGGTGTGGTGTGGCCCGCCGCAGGTTACGAACGGTGCGCAACTGCGCTCAGTTCTCGACGGAGCGCAGGGTTCGGGCTGGATTCGTGGCATAGGCTACCACGAGTCCGTTCTCGACGGACTGCCCGATGCTCGCACCCTCGACAGATTCGCGCCTGACCGCCCGCTGCGGATGCAGCACCGTTCTGGCCGCATGTGGCTGCTCAATTCGGCGGCGCTGGACCTCCTGCTCGCAAGCGGCGATGCACCGCCGGGGCTGGAACGCGATGCTGGCGCTTTTACGGGCCGACTGTTCGACGAGGATGCATGGCTGCGAAAGGCGCTGGGAAGCCTGCCGCCCGATTTCTCGGCGATCTCGCTCCAACTGGCCCGCCTCGGCATTACCGGCCTGACCGACATGACCCCTCAGAACGGGGTGGAAATGGCCGCCCATTTCGCCAGCCAGCGCGCATCAGGTGCGCTGTTGCAGAACGTCACTCTGGCCGGGACGCTTGAACTGGCCGAGGCCCAGCAAGACGGCTGGTCGCTCGGGCCGGTCAAGCTGCACCTGCACGAAGCCGATCTGCCGCCGTTCGACGAAACTGTGGCGCTTGCTCGCGCGGCACACGATCAAGGACGCGCTCTTGCGATCCACTGCGTCAGCGAAGTCGAGATTGTTTTCGCCCTGGCGGTGCTCGAAGAGGTTGGCTCACTTTCGAGTGACCGCATCGAACATGCCTCCATCGCCTCGCCTACACACGTCGAGCAGATGGCTTGCAAGGGCGTTGCAGTCTGCGTGCAGCCGCATTTCGTCGCCGAGCGTGGAGACCAGTATCTGACCGACGTCGAACCGCGCCTGCACGCCGATCTCTACCGACTTGCGAGCTTGTGCAACGCGGGGATTGCCATGGCGGGCGGCAGCGATGCGCCTTTCGCCAGCCCCGATCCATGGTCAGCAATGCGCGCTGCGGTCAGCAGAAAGACGGATTCGGGTCAGTCGATCGGACCTGCCGAAGCCCTCACTCCCGAACAGGCGTTGGCGTTGTGGCTGGCCGATCCTGCCGATCTATCGTGGCAGCGTGAAATCGCGCTGGGCGCAGCGGCCGACCTGTGCCTGCTGTCGCAGCCCTGGGCCAATGCGCGCGAACGGTTCGATCCTGCCGACGTTGCCCTGACTGTTGCTTCAGGCCAGATCGTCCACGATGGCATCGACCAGCCCCCAGTCGAGCGCGGTTCGCGCTGAAATCCGCTTGCCCGACAGGATCATGAGGGCGGTTCTCTGCCGCCCGATGCGCCGCGTCAGCGACACGCAGCCACCCGCGCCAGGCAGGATGCCCATCTCCAGTTCAGGTAGCTGGAACCACGCCCTTGGTGTCGCGACAATGCGATGGGCAAAGGCCGCCAGCTCCAGTCCCGACCCAACGCAGGCCCCCTGCACTCTCGCTTCGAGCCTTTCGGCAACCCGCGTCGCCATCAGCGCGGGCAGCGTGACCGAGCGGATCGCATGAGCAGTGGCCGGATCGGTGGTCGTGCCGAATTCGGCAAGGTCCGCGCCGAGGCTGAAGGCCTTGCCTTCGCCGCGCAGAACTAACCGTTCGATCGAGGGATCGAGCGCGGCGGTCTGCATGGCATCGTAAAGCGCATCGCGCATGGGCCGGTCGATCGCGTTGTCCGCCTGAGGCCGGTCGAGCATGAGATCGAGGACATCTTCCTTGCGCGCGACGTGGAGCGTCCCAGGCGGAATCGGGTCGCTCGCGGGCCTGCTGGCCCGCCAGGCGAGGTGCTCTTCGCTTCCCTGCAAAGTGGCATAGGCTAGCGATTCGGCCGCCAGACCTTGCAATGGATCGAGCGAAGGCAAGAGGCGCAGCAGACCGACGATCACGCCAGCGGCACGGGGACAGGCTTCGATCCGGGACACGACCCCATCAAGGCTCGCGGGCGGCTCGATCACCGTATCGACATGAGCCGCGCCCGGCGCATCGCGCGATCCGATCCCGATCAGCGGACAGGGCGGCAGCGCCAGCTCATCCGGCCATTCCTCGCCGCGGTCGAGATCGATGACCGCGACGGGCAAGTCCCAGCGCGCTTCGCCGATCCAGAAGCGTGCCGGCCCTGCCAGAATCTCATCGCGATCCATCGTCGCTCCCGTCGCCCCGCAAAAACGTCCTGCCTCCGACTCGATTCGCCGAATCGGAAGGGAAGTGCAACCACTGGCGGCCCCGCCTCTACCAGCCGACCCCATACAACCATCGCATAACTATGGAGAAAGCTAAGCAGACTAAGGAAAAAACGACACGACCTCATTTTCGGTTGACAAGGCCAGCACGAATGCCGAACCTGCCCTGACAAGAAAAGCGGAGAGAGACATGGCTGGAACACGTAGTTCGGCAAACAAGGCCAAGATCGCGCGACGGGTTGTCGAAGTCCTCGAATTCTTCGACGAAGATCATCCCGAGGCGACGGTCATGGACATCGTCCGCCGCTACGACAGACCGCAGTCCAGCACCTCGGAACTTCTGTCGAGCCTTGTCGAACTCGGCCTTCTGCAGAAGGATCCGCATGCCCGTTCCTATCGTCCTACGGTGCGCGCGGCGATGCTCGGTGCAGCGACCCAGCAGGAGGCGGTGCGCGACGGGAAGTTGCTCAGGCTGCTTGACCGGCTCGCTTCCCAGACGGGACTGCCGGTGCTGCTGGTCTCGATGGTCGGACTCGATGCACAGATCGTGGCCACGAGACGGGGCAGCAACGAGCGGCTCCGGCGTTGCGGCGGGCTGAATGGCGGCACCCGTGAACCCCTTACCCGGAGCGCGGCTGGATTGATGTTGCTATCGACGCTGCGCGAAGAACAACGCGCGCCGGTCCTTCGTCGGCTCAACTCCGAAGCCTCTGACGAGGCCAAGTTCAGTCCCTCCGAGATGTCGAACAGAATCGCACAGGCCGCGCAGGACGGCATCGCGGCGTTTCAGGCAGGATTCGGCACCCGCGAGCAAATGCTGGCGGCGCTTCTGCCGGGTCAGCCGGATGAGGAACCGCTTGTCGCCTGCGTGGTCATGGACAGGCCGGAACAGCGCGAGGCCCTCTCCCAATGCCTGCGAGATGCGATTCACAGCCTGATTGCCGATCCGCGTTCTGACAACGTCGAACGTTTGGCGACGGCCGCCTGACCTCTAACTCGCCGCCTCAGTTCGCCAGTCCCTGATGGCCAGAGCCAGCAATCTGGTCCCGGCAGCGCCAAGGCTGTTCGGCCCGCGATCCAGTGAAGCAGTGGCATATTTGCGGTAGTTGGGCTGTGTCTGGACGGTAATAATCCGCTCCATCATTGTCCCCAGGACACTTGCCATGGCCCGCGCATCGTAGCCGGGTTCGGCCATGTCTCCCGAACCAAGCTGCTCGGCGATGCCTCGCACCAGTGGCTGCCCCGCATCGACCCTGCAGGCGAGCATCAACTCGTCGCCTGCATCGGACATACGATTGCGCTGATGCAGAACCGAAGCATGCTGTCTCCAGAATCCGGCGTAGCTATCCCAGAACTGCGCGCATCGCTCGTTAAGTTCACTGTCCGGCCAGTAGTCACCCAACAAAGCGAGATAGGATTCACTCGCCGCCCCCATCACCGGCTCCAGTGCCGCGACCATCAGCTCGCTGAGATCGGTGAAATAATTGTAGAGCGAGCTCATGCCAAGCGACGCCCCGCGCGCGACCGCGCTCAGCGTGAACGGCTCGCCGTTTTCATTTTCCAGCGCCTCGATCGCCGCGCGCACGATACGTTCACGCGTCTCCCTGCCCTTGCGCCCGAGGCGCTGGCCGTTGAGGTTGTGGCTGACCGTTTCGCCAGCGCGCGCAATGGCAAGGTCAAGCGGCTGCCCTTCGGCGGCCGCTTCCCTGCCAATGGCGCTTGCCCGGTTCACTCCGCCGCTTCGGCCTGCTCAACCGGCCAGGCGATGGTCTTGATCTCGGTATATTCCTCGATGCCCTCAAGGCCCCATTCGCGACCGATACCGGAGTGCTTGTAGCCGCCAAACGGCAGATCGCCCGCGATCGCCATGCCGCCATTGATGCCCATCGAACCGGTGCGGACCGCGCGTGCGACTTTCATCGCCCGGTCGAAATCGCCAGAGGCGACGCCGCCAGCGAGTCCGTAGTCGCTGTCATTGGCGATGCGCACCGCATCGGCATCGTCCTCGAACGGAATCACGACGAGCACAGGACCGAAGATTTCCTCCTGCGCGATGCGCATGTCATTGGTGACATCGACGAAGCATGTCGGCTCGATGAAGAAGCCGCCGCCCTTGTCCGGACGCGATTTGCCGCCCGCAAGCAGGGTCGCGCCTTCTTCCTGACCGATCTTGATGTAGTTCATGATCCGGTCGTGCTGCTTCTTGTTGATGACCGGCCCCATGATCTGGTCCTGCGCATCGATATCGCCCCAGTTGTCGCCAACGTGGGCGTAGGCGCCCTTGAGAATTTCCTTGGCTTCCTC
>JAGREJ010000143.1:10891-15192 GCA_020446595.1 Novosphingobium sp.
GTCTTGGCGCCCTGCTCCATGATGTGGCGGCCGACCGCCGTTGACCCGGTGAAGGAAACGAGATCGACGCGCTTGTCCTGCACCAGCATTTCGCCCGCCTCGGCCGGATCCTCTCCGAACACGACCTGGATCACGCCCTTGGGGAAACCGGCCTTGGCCGCCAGCTCGCCGAAGATCGCGCCTTCGCCCGGCGTATCGGGCGCGGGCTTGAGGATCACGCAGCAGCCCGCCAGCAGCGAGGCGACGACCTTGCCGATGTTGACGTAAAGCGGCACGTTCCAAGGCGTGATCGCGGCGACGACACCGACCGGTTCGCGCACAGCGATGCGCTTGCTGGTCGACTGGGCCAGCGCGCTGAAACGCTCGCCATGGTCCTTTTCCCATTCGATTTCGGCGAACTTGTTGATGTAATCGTTCCAGCCATCCATCGCCATGCCGTAGTGGGCAAGGTTGCAATTGAGGCGTGAGGCGCCCGCCTCGTGAATGGCGATCTCGTGGATCTTCTCGCGGTTTTCGAGGAACAGATCGCGCAATTTGGTAACCAGTTCGAGCCGCTTGTCCTTGTTTTCGATGGAGCCCCAGTTGGTCTCGTCGAAAGCACGACGGGCGGCGGCGATCGCCGCGTTGACATCATCGGCGGTGGCATCGGCCGCCTTGCCGACCGGCTGGCCGGTCCAGGGGCTGATGACGTCGTAAGTGCCGCCATCGCTGGCGCCGCGCAGTTCGCCATCGATGAAAAGTTTGGCTTCGGGGATCAGGGTCATTTTGAAGGTCCTTGGATTGAAGCGAAAATCAGGGGTGCCGCGCACCGACATTGACATGGGTGACGCGGAAATCGGGTTTGAGATCGAGCAGCATGCGGAACACGTCGGTTACGCTGGTTGCATCGGAGATCGGATCGTCGCCGAGATTGCGCCCGATCTTGAGATTTTCCTCATAGAACTTGATGGCGTCGTCCATTTCCCATTGCGAGCTGCTGGACGTGGCTTCCCCGCCATCGGTCATTGGCCCTGCGCGCACCACACAGACGCGGATGCCATCAGCCTTGACCTCTTCAAGCAGGGCCTCGCTGAAGCGTTCCATGCCCATCTTTGTCGACTGATAGAGCGAGAGCATCACGAACGGCTCCTTCACCGATTCGGAGCTGACATTGATGATGAAGCCGCCGCGCTCCATCATCGCGAGCGCGGCCCGGCAGGTGTAGATCGGTCCGATGAAGTTGGAACGCACGATCCGCTCGATCACTTCGTCGCTGACATCCCTGGCCTTGCCCGGCTCGTAATAGGCGGCATTGTTAATGAGCACGTCGATCTTCGGGTGTCGCTCCGCAATTTTCGCAAAGGCCGCGCGGACCGACTGAGCATCTCCGACATCGCATTCGACCGCGAAATGCGGATCGCCCAGTTCTTCGGCGAGAGCCTGCACCTTCGAGAGCGTGCGGCCCAGCAGAATGCAAGTTTCGCCTTCGCTGGCGAAGCGACGCGCGATGGCGCGGCCAAGGCCAACTCCGGCTCCGGTAATGACAACGGTCTTGCCCACGAACTCTCCCGCATTTCTCTCGCCGACGGCGTAACCGTTCGGCCTTTCCAGTTAGCGATGCTTGCGCCGCGCCGCCACCGCCTGTGCGATGTTCGGCGTCTTCCCTGCTATGCTTCGACGATAAGCCGGGTCAGGGTCAGCTTGGCGATCTTCCAGCCTTGCCCGGTGCGCCGGTATTCCTCGTGATAATGGCCGAATCCGGTCATGGTGTTGCCATCGGGCCAGAGCAGCCGATCCTGCATGGCCCAGATCACCTTTGCAGTATCGCCGTCGATCGTGATCTGCGGTGCATGGACCTGATGGCAGGTCTTCACTTCGGCCAGCAATTCGCTCAGTGGCCAGACGAAATCGTCACGTGTATTGGTCAGTTCGCCGCCCGACGAAGTGACATCGACCACGACATCCTCGGTGAATATCTGCGACCAGTCATGCCACTGCTTGGTGTCGAGCAGGCGGCAGTAATCCGCCTTGACGTTGCATATCTCAAGCCAGTCGGCGAATTGGGGTTGCGATGCCATCGTTGTCCTCTTCAGGCGACGCGTTCCAGCAGGGAACGGCGCGCTCGGCGACCTTATCGCCCGCGCCGTGCGACGCAAGGGCGAACAGGGCGCCGGGAGGTCAGAGGCGCGCGACCTCGTCCAGCACGCGTTGCGCATGCTCCTTCCGGCAGATCAGCAGGTCGGGCATGTAGGTGTCACGCTGGTTGTAGACCAGCGGTCTGCCGTCGATGCGCGAACAATGCAGGCCGTGCGCGAGCGCCACCGCTGCCGGAGCGCAACTATCCCATTCGTATTGCCCGCCCGAATGGAGATAGATGTCCGCCAGCCCCAGCACGATCGACATGGCCTTGGCGCCTGCCGACCCCATCGGCACCAGTTCGGCGTTGAGCTTGTCAGCGACCGCGGTCGCTTCCTTGGCGGGCCGGGTGCGGCTCACCACCATGCGCAAGGCTCCCGGTGCACTGGGAACGGTCACGGGCCTTTCAGTGGACAGCACCTTGCCCGCGCCCGGCATCGCGACAGCGCCGAGCACCGGCGCGCCGTCGATCGCCAGTCCGACATGGACCGCCCAGTCGGCTCGCTCTTCGCCGTATTCGCGCGTGCCGTCGACCGGATCGACGATCCATACGCGGCTCTTCGAAAGGCGCTCCTCGGTATCCTTGCTTTCCTCGGACAGAAGACCGTCGTCAGGACGCTGCTCGCGAAGGGCATGGACGAGGAACTGGTTGGCGGTCTGGTCGCCCGCCTTGCCGAGCGACTTGCCCTCGAACATGCCGGAAGCGCGAACCTCCAGAAGAATCTTTCCCGCCACTTCGGCGAGATGGATAGCGAGTTCGCCATCGGTCATGCTCATCAGATGTCTCCCAGCAGCCTGTCGACAATGAAGTTCGCCGCTTCTTCCGGGCTCATCTGCGTCGTATCGATGCGGATTTCCGGACTGTCCGGCGCTTCATATGGGCTGTCTATGCCTGTAAAGTTCTTCAATTCGCCCGAGCGCGCCTTTTTGTAGAGGCCCTTGACGTCGCGCGCCTCTGCCACTTCCAGCGGCGTGTCGATGAACACCTCGATGAATTCGCCTTCGGGCACCATCGCCCGCACCATCTCGCGTTCGGCGCGGAACGGCGAGATGAAAGCGGTGACGACGATCAGTCCGGCATCGGCCATCAGCTTCGAAACCTCTCCGACGCGGCGAATGTTCTCGATGCGGTCAGACTCTGTGAAACCCAGATCCTTGTTGAGGCCGTGACGCACGTTGTCGCCATCGAGCAGGAAGGTGTGCCGGTTCATCCGGTGGAGCTTCTTCTCGACAAGGTTGGCGATGGTCGACTTGCCGGAGCCACTGAGGCCCGTGAACCACAGCACCGCGGGCTTCTGGTTCTTGAGGTCGGCATGCTGCCTGCGCCCGATGTCCAGCGCCTGCCAGTGCACGTTCTGCGCGCGGCGCAGGCTGAAATGCAGCATGCCCGCGGCTACCGTAGCGTTCGACATCTTGTCGATCAGGATAAACCCGCCGAGCGCCTGGTCCTTGTCGTAGCCTTCGAACACGATGGATTTGTCGGTTGCGATTTCGGCGACGCCGATCTCGTTGAGTTCGAGCGTCTTGGCGGCAAGACGGTCCATCGTATTGACGTCGACCTTGAATTTCGGCTCCTGAACCGTGACCGAAACCATCTGCGCGCCGAGCTTCAGCCAGTAGCCGCGCCCGACAGTCATCGCCTCGTCGCTCATCCACACCAGCGTCGCTTCAAACTGGTCGGAAACTTCCGGCGGCTCATCGGCGACCGAGAGTACATCGCCGCGCGAACAGTCGATCTCGTCGGCCAGGCACACGGTGACCGACTGGCCGGCAACCGCCTCGTCAAGATCGCCATCGAAAGTGACGATCCGCGAAACCGTGCTGGTCTTGCCCGAGGGAAGCACCCGCACAGCATCTCCCGGCGCAAGCCGGCCCGTCGCGATCTGGCCGGAAAAGCCCCGAAAATCGAGGTTCGGGCGGTTCACCCACTGCACCGGCATGCGGAACGGCTTGCCCTGATCGAGCGCGGAATCGACTTCCACCGTCTCAAGGTGATCGACCAGCGTCGGTCCGGAATACCAAGGGGTGTTGGGCGAAAGCGTGGTGATATTGTCGCCCTTGAAGCCTGAAATCGGCATCGGCACGAAGCTTTCGATCCCGATCTCGTCAGCGAACTTGCGGTAATCGGAAACGATGTGGTCGAACGTGCCCTGATCGTAGCTGACGAGGTCCATCTTGTTGACCGC
>JAGREJ010000143.1:15272-15410 GCA_020446595.1 Novosphingobium sp.
TCGATCAGGATCACGGCGAGATCGGCGGTCGAGGCGCCCGTCACCATGTTGCGGGTGTACTGCTCGTGCCCCGGCGTATCGGCGACGATGAACTTGCGCTTCTCGGTCGAGAAAAAGCGGTAGGCGACATCGATGGTG
>JAGREJ010000144.1 GCA_020446595.1 Novosphingobium sp.
CGAGGGCCGCAATTGCCTGCTGGTCGCTATCGCCAATTACCCCGAGGATACGCTCGATCATCTCTGGCGCTTCTACGACGATCCCAATGCCGTCATGGGGCTGGGCGACGGCGGTGCGCACTATGGCCTGATCGTCGATTCGACCTATCCGACCTTCGTGCTCCAGCACTGGGCGCGCGACCGGCAGGGCCGCAGGTTGACGCTGGCGCAAGCGGTGCAGGCAATGACCTCGCAGCCTGCGAAGGTGATGGGCTGGCAGGATCGCGGCACGATCGCGCCCGGCAAGAAGGCGGACATCAACGTGATCGATCATGCCGCGATGCGCATGGACCCGCCGCGCGTAGTGTCGGACCTGCCCGGTGGCGGGCGACGGCTCGACCAGAAGGCGCACGGCTACCGCTACACGCTCGTCAGCGGCGAGGTCATCGTGAAAGACGACCAGCCGACCGGCAAGCTGCCGGGCCGCGTGGTGAAGGGCGCAGGCGCAGGACTGAAAGTCTCGGCTCCGATGGAAAGCGTCGCCTAATGGCCGCCCGCACACTCCATCCTTTTTGCGAAACCGTTGTCGCCACCCGCAAGGAAGCGGGCATCCCCGAATACGCCTCGCTCGATCCGGCAGGCGCGCGGGCGCTGATGGCGCAGGTCATGGCCAATGCGCCTGCTCCGACCGACCTGCCCGATCTCGCTTCGGTCGAGGATTTCTCTATCCCCGGTCCGCACGGCGGCATCCCGGTCAGGCGTTACACGCCGCACGGCGAGGTGAAAGGCACGGTGGTCTATTTTCACGGCGGTGGCTGGGTGCTGGGCGATCTCGATACCGGCGACGGTATCTGCCGCCGCTGGGCCGGATGGGCCGGTGTCGAAGTGCTGTCGATCGACTATCGCCTCGCGCCCGAGCACCCCTTCCCCGTACCGCTCGACGATTGCTACGCTGGCCTCGAATGGGCGGCGGCGAACATGACTGGGCCGCTCTTCATTGCCGGAGACAGCGCCGGCGGCAACCTCGCCGCCGCTGTCGCGATCAAGGCGCGTGATGATGGCGGACCAGACCTCGCCGGACAGATCGTGATCTATGGCGCGCTCGGCAGCGATTACGGCACCACATCCTATCGCGAGGTCGGCGACAAAGGCTGGATGCTGACCGCACCGGACATGAGCTGGTTCTGGGGGCATTACCTGTCCGGCGAGGCAGAAAACGCGTCTCCGCTCGCGATTCCGTTAAACCTCAAGCAAGCTTTAGATTTGGCTCCGGCTTTCATAACCACCGGAGATTGCGACGTTTTGTGCGACGATAACCTCGCCTACGCCGAATTGCTGCGGGAGGCGGGTGTACCAGTCGAACTGCGCGTCGATGCGGGCATGTTCCACGGCTATTACTCGATGACCAGCTTTGCCGAGCCGGCAAGGGAAGCCGTCGAAGCGACCGTTCGCTGGATCGGCGAACGCATGACCGCCCAAGAATCATAGACGGCCCAGACAGGCCACGTTAGACCTTCAGCAAACACATACCGGGAGACACTATGAAAGCCGCAGTCCTTCGCGAAATCAAAGCGCCGCTCACCATCGAGGATGTCGATCTTGACGCGCCCGGCCCCGACGAGGTGCGCGTCCGCGTCGTCAGCTCCGGCCTGTGCCATTCGGACTATCACTCGATCTCGGGCGACTTCCCGGTGCCGATGCCCGCGGTGCTCGGTCACGAAGCTGCCGGGATCATCGAAGCGGTTGGCTCCGACGTTACCGAATACAAGAAGGGCGACGCGGTCGTTACCTGCGTTTCGCAATATTGTGGCCATTGCCGCGAATGTCTCGACGGGCACAACAACGTCTGCGGGGATAAGCCGACCAATCGCGCGGCAGATAAACCCGCTCGCATTTCGCAAGGAGGTGTCGCCTTCACCCAATATGCCGGACTTGGCGCCTTCGCGGAGGAAATGCTGATCCACCGCACCGGCGTCACCAAGATTCCAGAAGGTATGCCGCTCGAAAAGGCGGGCCTGCTCGGCTGCGCGGTACTGACCGGTGTCGGCGCGGCGCTGAACGGCGCGCAGGTCAAACCCGGCAGCACCGTGGCGGTGGTAGGCTGCGGCGGCGTCGGCCTTAATGTCATCCAGGGCGCGAAGCTGTGCGGCGCGGCACGGATCATCGCGGTCGATCTCAACGAGCGCAAGTTCGACCTCGCGCGCACATTCGGCGCTACCGATTGCGTCAAGGGCGGCCCGGATGCGGCAGCCGAGGTCAAGGAAATGACCGGCGGCGGTGTGGACTATGCCTTCGAGGTCATCGGCCTCACCCAGACGCAGGAACAGGCGCTGATGATGCTGCGCCGCCTCGGCACGCTGATGATCGTCGGCATGGCTCCGGCCGGGTCCCAATTCCAGGTCCCCGGCGTGATGATGATGGCACTGCAATTGCAGATCAGGGGCTCGCTGATGGGCTCGGTGCCGTTCCAGAACGCCATCCCGCAATATGCGCAGCTCTATCTCGATGGGAAGCTGAAGCTCGACGAGATGATCTCGCAGAACATCAGGCTCGAAGATATCAACGACGGCTATTCGAAAATGATGGCGGGCGATGTCGCCCGCAGCGTGATCGTCTTCGACAGCTGACCTCATCCACGCCGAGTTCCACGGGAGAGGACATTATGGCGACCATAGCTGAAACCGCCCCTCCGCCGCCGGACCTCGATCCGGCGCTGGTGTTCGACTTTGACCTCTACGACGATCGCCGCTTCGTAACCTCGGGCGGAATTTTCGAGGCAATGGG
>JAGREJ010000145.1:0-3241 GCA_020446595.1 Novosphingobium sp.
TCGGTCAGCATGTCGGTATCGCGCGGCTCGTCCACTTCGAGCCAGAGCACGCTTGGCGCACCTGCAACGCTCGGCAGGCGCGCACTCATCAACCAGTCGTAGGTGGCCAGTTGGAGATCTTCCGTTCCGTAGGTCGTCGAGGACCGGTTACCATGCATATCCTCGAGCGTGAGCGTCAATCGCTCGAACCCGTTGATCCGCATGGTGAGCATGTCGATGCCGGTCATGTCCCGTCCGGCAAGATCGAAACGCATGACCGCGCGCTCCGGCGCCCACGACCAATCCCCCCGGTTGCATGACCAGAGCGACCGATCGCGCGCAAGTGCGGCGAATCCGGCATTATCCGGGTCGGCGGCAAGACAGGTCGAGCCGGGCGCGAAGGTGCTGCTTGCGACGGCGGGAGCACCGGCAAGGAGGAAGAGCGCCGCAACGAGCAGCACTGCCCGTTTCAGCAGTCCCTCGATCATCCGGACTGCCTACAGTCCAAACGTCAAATTAAGTTTAATTGCGCGGGTTTGTCACGGCGCTCGCGGTCAGCCGAGGGTGGCTGCCAGAGAGGTTGCGTCATAGCCCAGTTCCTGCGCGACAGCAGGATGGACCACCTTGCCGGCATGTACATTGAGGCCCGCCGCAAGGTGCGGATCGTCACGCAGCGCCTGCTGCCAGCCGCCCGGACCTTCCATCGCATCGGCAATGGCCAGCGCATGCGGCATGGTGACATTGTTCAGCGCATAGGTGCTGGTCCGTGAAACCGCGCCGGGCATGTTGGCGACGCAATAGTGCACAATGCCGTCCACCACATAGGTCGGATCGTCGTGTGTCGTCGCATGACTCGTTTCGAAGCAACCGCCCTGATCGATCGCGACATCGACGAGCACCGACCCCGGCTTCATCGTGGAAAGCATTTCGCGCGTCACCAGCCGCGGCGCGGCCGCGCCCGGCACCAGCACCGCGCCGATGACCAGTTCTGCCTCGCCGATCATCTGGGCGACGGTCGAGCGATTGGAAAAGCGGGTCTTGGCGCGGCCTTCGAAATGGTTGTCGAGCCGTTCGAGCACTTCGGCGTCGCGATCGAGCACGGTCACGTCCGCGCCCATGCCGACGGCCATCTGCGCAGCGTTGAAGCCGACCACGCCGCCGCCGATAACCAGCACCTTGCCCGGCAGCACGCCCGGCACGCCGCCAAGCAGCACGCCGCGTCCACCGGTAGCCTTCTGCAAGGCGGTCGCGCCCGCCTGGATCGCCATGCGCCCCGCGACCTGACTCATCGGCTTGAGCAGTGGCAAGCCGCCACCCTTGCCGGTTACCGTCTCGTAAGCGATGGCGGTTACGCCCGATTTCACCAGATCGGCGGTCTGTTCCGGGTCGGGCGCGAGGTGAAGGTAAGTAAACAGCACCTGTCCCTCGCGCAGCATGGCGCGTTCGGCAGGCTGCGGTTCCTTGACCTTCACCACCAACCCGCACTGCGCGAAAACTTCGGCAGCGGTCGAGACGATCGTGGCGCCAGCTTCGACATAATCTGCATCGAAAGCGCCGATACCGTCGCCCGCCCCGCTCTCGACGAGCACCTCGTGCCCATGCGCGGCGATTTCGCGCACGCTCTCGGGCGTCAGGCCGACGCGGTATTCGTGGTTCTTGACTTCGCGAACGGTGCCGACGCGCATGGCTCTTGCCTTTCAAGTGGTGTCGATTTTCGACCTGGAGTCAGGACTCATTGATATACGATGGCTCGTGCCAGCGCAGCATCAACAAGCAGAATAATTCGGCACAATCTGTCGGTGGAAGACGCGAAAACAACCATCTTGTGGAGATCGCGGAGGTCGCGGCGATTGCTGGCGCCCGCGTGCCCCCGGCGCGCTGATCGCCGGGGCGCTGCTGTGGCTGTTGACCCACCGGGGCGGCAGCCATACCGATTGTGCAATTACCGCCGCCATTGAAGTGCTGGCTTGCAACAGCAGACGCTCGAAGACGATGTCTTTGATCGGCTCCGGCAGGCCCTGACCCAGTTCACATTCAGGCGGGGTAACCGCCATCAAACCTAGAGAGGAAGGGAAGAAGCCATGAGCCGGAAAGTTGCGTTTATCACAGGGGCCAGCCGAGGCATCGGCAAGGCTTGCGCCATTGAGCTTGCAGCCGCAGGCTTCGATGTCGCCGTCACTGCCCGCACCGTCAAGGAAGGCGAGCCGCGCGAGCACTCCTCGACGCTGAAGGACACCGACATGTCGCCGCTGCCGGGCAGCATCGAGTCCACCCTCGCCGAGATCGAAAAGCATGGCGGCAAGGCCTTCGGGGTGGCCGCCGACCTGCTCGATCCCGCCTCGCTGGGCGCGGCCGTCGCCAAGACCGTGTCCGAGTTCGGCCGTATCGACGTGGTGGTCCACAACGGGCGCTATATCGGTCCGGGCCACATGGACGTGTTCATGGACACGCCTATGGAGCTGCTGCGCAAGCAGATGGAAGCCAATGTCTTCGCCCCGCTCATCATCAACCAGATGGTGATTCCGACGATGATCGCGCAGGGCGGCGGGATCATCGTCAACATCACTTCGGGTTCGGCCTACAGCACGCCGGGCAATCCCGCGGGCAAGGGCGGTTACGGCATGGGCTACGGCATGTCCAAGGGCGCCTTCCACAGGATCGCCGGGTTCATCAACACCGAGCTCAAGGATCAGGGCGTGAAGGCATTCAACGTCCAGCCCGGCCTTGTCGCGACCGAGAGGATCGGCCAGGACATGGCCAAGTTCGGCATCAAGAACGACGGTTGCCCGATGGAGGTTCCGGCCAAGGTGGTGCGCTGGCTTTGCACAGAACCGGCCTCGGAAACCGACAAGTATCTTTACGAGACGATCGAAATGCAGGAGTTCTGCGCCGAGAAGGGCCTGCTGCCGGGGTGGGACACGCCGTGGACGCCGCCGAGCGGCAACAGCGGATACCCGGACATGTCCGCCTACAATGCCCGTCGTCTCAGGAGTGGGGAGAAGCTCTACTCCTGATACAGGTCGGCGAAGTCCGCAAATAATGCGGCCGATTGGGGAGAGGAGCGGCAATGGATGTCCTGAAGGGTATCAAGGTTATCGACGTCACCGCCTACGCCTTCGTGCCTTCTGCGGGCGGGGCGCTGGCGCATTGGGGCGCGGAAGTCATCAAGGTCGAAGGGCCGCGCTCGCCCGATCCGATGCGGCTGCTGCACAATGGCTCGCTTGAACCGAACGGGGCGGGATCGCGCTTCAAGCACTACAGC
>JAGREJ010000145.1:3354-4027 GCA_020446595.1 Novosphingobium sp.
CAAGCTGGGGATCGATGTCGATGACATCCGCAAGGTCAACCCACGAATCGTCTATGCGCGTGGCAGCGGGCACGGCCCCAAAGGTCCGGACGCCGACCGGCCCGGCTATGACGCGATCTCGTGGTGGAGCCGCGGGTCGCTCAACCAGTCGGCGATGGACCTTGCCGGGCTCGACTGGCCGACAAGCGGCATGGTGGGCCATGGCGACGGCATGTCCGGCCTCGTCTTTGCGGGCGGAATCTGTGCGGCCCTGCTGAACCGGGAACGTGGCGGCGATCCGATGGTGGTTGACAGTTCGCTGCTTGGCACGGCGGCCTGGTTCAATGGGCTGGAAATCATGGACTGGAGCGGCAAGACCCGGAAACCGCCCACCAGCGCAGCGCAACGCCCTGCGCTTCCCGATAACGTACCTTCGGAACTGGCCAGTGCTACGCTGGCAATTTACCAGACCAGCGATTTCCGCTTCATCTACCTGCTGTTCCTCACCAACGATGACCGCGATTTTGCCGATCTGTGCCAACGGGCGGGAAGGCCGGAACTGGCCGAAGACGCACGCTTTGCGACCCGCAAGGAACGCACGGCCCATTCGCGCGAACTGATGGCGATCTTCGACGAAATGTTCGCGGGCAGGACATTCGAGGATTGGAAGGCAGTGCTTGCCGAGGCGCGCGGG
>JAGREJ010000146.1 GCA_020446595.1 Novosphingobium sp.
ACGGCGATGCCCAGCGCCCGCCCGCGCGTCGCGGAAAACCAGCGCGAGATCAGCACGGTCATCGACATCATGCCGACCGTGAGCTGCGAAGGCGCCATGAACACGCCGTAGATCACCAGCACCTGCCAGAACGCAGTAGTATAGGAGAGCGCGACGTAACCCATGCACAGCATGACGCAGCCGGACAGGATCGCCGCGCGCAACGACACCCGGTCGAGCAGGGTGCCCAGTGGCGGCGCGAGAATGGCAATGGACACCGAAACCACCGACATCGCCATCATCAGGACCGCGCGGCTGGGATGGAATTCGGCCATCAGCGGCACGGCAATGATGCCGTAGGTCACAGTCGATATCGAACCGCAGGCAAGCAGGATCAGGCTCAACCAGACTTGCCGCCAGCCCAGCGAATACGTTCCTGCCACCGCGCGCCTTCCCCCCAATTCCGTTACCGCAATGGGCTAGGCGACAGACTTGCGCAAGACGGGCATGACCTCCCGCGTGAACAAGGCGTCCTGCCTTGCCGACCGCTCGCCAGGGAATAGCCCAGGCCCAACCACAACGAACCGCTCCAGACCCATGGCGACAAGATCGAGCAGATGCGCGGTCACCTGATCGGGATCGCCGACAACCGCAAAGTTTCGGACGAAGTCCTGCGACAGGCTGCCACCCGCGATACGGTCGGCCGCGCTCATGTCGCTGTGTCGGGTCATGTCGTAGCCCTTGCTTACCGCGTCGAGATTGCGCGCCGCCTCGGCATCCTGCGGCCCGACCTGCTTGCCCTCGATGACCTGAAAGCGGGCGAGCGGCGGCGCGATCTTCATCGCCGCGTCCATCGCCGCCTCGGCATCGGTATCGCATACGACGACGATCTGCGCGCCGTAGGACACCCTTCTCGCGCCCTGCGCCGCGCGTGCCTCGCCCAGCGCCCAGCCAAGCCGATCCCGCGAGGCGCCGACGCTGAATGTCACCCGCTCGGCAAGCCGCGCGCCCATGGCGATGACTTTCGGACCTGTAGCCGCAACATCGAGCGGCACCTTGGGAAGGTGTTCCGGCAGCCAGTTGAGACGCACGGCTTGCGGTCTTTCGCCCATGTGCAGCGCGTCGAGCGGCGGCGCGTCGCCCGATGGTCCATAGTCGTCGAACGGGATTTCGCCGCCGGAAAGCAGCGTCTGAAGATGCACCAGCGCGCGCTCGAATTGGCGCGTTCCCACCGGAGCGTGGCCGAGATAGGCGTGGGCGGAATCGCCGCGCCCTATGCCGAGCACCGCGCGCCCGCCGGTGATCGCCTGTACCGTGACTGCCGCGCCCGTCGTCACCGCCAGGTTGCGCGTCAGCGGATTGGTCACGCCGGTGGAGAGCCACAGTCGCTCGGTCGCCGTGGCCCAGACGCCCATCTGCGCGTAGGGATCGGCGCTCAGGCATTGCGAATCCATGAACATCTGGCCATGCCAGCCCTGCGCCTCGATGGCTTGCGCTTCAGTCGCGGTCGCGCCGAAATTGGCGCCGCCCGCTCGCCAGATCTCCAGCATGTCCTGCCCCGTTCCCATTGCAGCCATCCACTGATCGGCCGCGCGGGCGGGCAGGTCAATCCTCGCGGTCGAGCTGGCGCAGGACTTCGGCGATGGCCTCCGCGCCTCCCGCGAAGCCGAGATGGGTGCAGCGCAGGGCCACGGCACGGTCGCGCTCGTGTGGCCATCCGGCGGCGCTACGCGGATGGACCACGCCGTCGCGCGGGCTCCACAAGGCGATTGTCGGAACCGGTGGTTTGGGCGCGTCATGACGCTCTATCGGCGGCGCTTCGACGGCATGGCCGGTCACGAACTGATAGGCGCGCCACGCATTGTTGGCATGGGGATCGCCCGAGAACGGCGTGCCCATGGTGATGACGCGCGACACCCGGTCGGGCACGCGGCATGCGATCTCGCGCGCGAACAGCCCGCCAAGGCTCCAGCCGACCAGCGCCACCGGAGCACGTTCCTCCCGCGCCAGCCGCTCGACCCGGCGCAGCAGGTAGGCAAAGTTTTCAGGCGTCGGGCCGAGATTGAAGCCAAGACCCCAGTCCGAAACGCGATGACCGGCCCGCTCAAGCGCGTCGCGCATCGCGCGCATCCGGCGCGGATGGGTGAAAAAGCCGGGCAGAAGCATCACCGGTTGCGGATTGGCGGCAAGGGGCAGGCGGCTGGTCGGCCGCTGATAGCGCCGCGGCAGTTCCCCCAGTTCGCCCCACAGCAGGCGCGCGGGCGGCCCGCTCACGCCCTGCGGCTGCGGCACGCGAGCAAGACTCGTGCGCCGCGCCAGTTCACCCAACTGCCGTTCAGTTCCGGTTCTGAGGCTGGCCAGACTTATCAATTTCCGTTTCCGCCCAAAAATTCGAACAGCGCCCGTCTCACACACCGGCAAGCTGGTCACCTGTTTCGGCTCATTGTCACCAAACTGCAATAATCGCACAGGAATTCTGAACGGCAGATTTCAAATAACTAAACTATTGCGCCTCGGCCCGCCCCGCCGCATGCTTGCGCCCGCAGAAAAGCGGGCAAACCGCAAGCGGGAGAGCAGGAAGATGGACGAACAGTTCGATTTCGTCGTCGTCGGCAGTGGCGGCGGCTCGATGAGTGCGGCGCTGGTGATGCGCGAGGCCGGGAAATCGGTGCTGGTCCTTGAAAAGACCGACCTGCTCGGCGGCTCCACCGCCAAGTCGGGCGGCGTCATGTGGATCCCCAACAACCGTTTCAACGCCGCCGAAGGGATCGAGGACAGCCTCGAAAAGGCGGAGGAATATCTCAACGCCGTGGTCGAGGCCTATCCCGGAGACGCACCCGGCACCAGCCGCGAGAAGCGCCGCACCTATATCGTCGAAGCCAATGCCATGATCGACTTCCTGATGCGGAAGGGCATTCCGTTCGAGAAGGCGCCGAAATGGCCGGACTATTACGACGACCGGCCCGGCGGCATGCTCACCCGCACGGTCCATGCCAAGCTGTTCAACGTCAATGAGCTGGGCGAGTGGAAGCACAAGCTGCGTCCCAATTCGTTTCCCTATCCACTGCCGATCTTCGATGGCGTCATGCTGCCGCTCATCAAGCGTTCCTGGACGGCGCGGCGGCTTGCCGTGACGATGACGCTGCGCAACTGGCTGGGCAAGCTGACCGGCAAGAAATGGGTGACGGCGGGCGCTGCCCTGCAGGGCCGCATGCTTCAGGCTGCGCTCAATGCCGGGGTCGAATTTCGCACCGGCGCAGAGGTCAAGGAGATCGTGGTCGCGAACGATGCGGTCACCGGCGTTGTCATCGAAAAGGGCGGCAAGCAATGGCAGATTTCCGCGCGCCTCGGCGTACTGCTGAATGCCGGGGGCTTTTCCCACAACCAGGAAATGCGCGACCAGTATATCCCGCATACCCGCAAGGAATGGACCCACGCCGCCGAGGGAGACACCGGCGACATGCACAGGGAGCTGATGCGGATTGGCGCGGCGATGGGCCAGATGGAGGAAATGGTCGGCAACCAGATGTTCATGTCGCCCACCGGCGGCCCGGTCGGCGCGCAGATGCAGCTCGCCAAGCCGCACGCTTTCATGGTCGACCAGACCGGCACGCGCTACATGAACGAGGGCGGCTCCTACATGCTGTTCTGCCAGTCGATGCTGGAACGCCACAAGACTGTGCCTGCCGTACCGAGCTGGGTCATCATGGACAGCCAGTTCAAACGCTATCACATGATGGCCGATTCCATGCCCGGATCGAACAAGCCCGCCGAATGGTTCAGCTCCGGCTTCCTCAAGACCGCTCCGACCATCGAAGAGCTGGCCGGGGAGATCGACGTTGATCCGGCAACGCTGAAAGCCACGACCGAGCGGTTCAACACCTTTGCGCGCAACGGCAAGGACGAGGATTTCGGCCGGGGCGACCGCGAATACGACAAGTGGCTGGGCGATATACGCAGACCCCCAACCCCGCGCTCGGCACGGTCGAGGAAGGCCCGTTCTACGCGATGCAGATCGTGCCCGGCGATGTCGGCACTTTCGGCGGCGCGGTGACGGATAGCAGCGCGCGGGTGCTGCGCGAGGACGGCACACCGATTGCCGGGCTCTATGCGACCGGCACGACCACGGCGGCGGTGATGGGCCGGACCTATCCCGGCGCGGGCTGTTCTGTAGGGCCAAGCCTGACCTTCGGCTTCGTCGCTGCCAAGCACGCGGCGGGACTGGGCAACCAGACGCTCTAGATCATGAACCCATAGACTGCCCGAGGCGAGAGGGAGGCTCTGCCCTTCAGCCCTCCTTGCAGTCTCCCGTGCGCTTCGAGATCATCTGCATGCCGATCGTGCTGTTGCCCATCGGCGAGCCGGGGTTGACCGTATCGATTTCGACCGAGACGTCCGAACCCTGCGCGGTCACGGTGCCTGCCATCTTGATCGTGCCCTTGCCTTCGGTCTTGTTCTCGCATTCGAGCAGGGCATCGAGCTTGCCGCCGGACACGTTAAAACGCTGATAGGTACACTCGCCGCCCTTGCCGATCTCCTTGAACATTTCCTCGAAGCCCTTCTGCGACATTTCCTCGGTGAGGCAGAAATCCATGGTTTGCGCCTGACCCATCGCCGCCTGCATCTGCTTCGCCATTTCGGGCGGAGCATCGGGCAATTCGAACTTCGTCACTTTCATGGTCTGCGAATACTGGCCGGGCTCGGGCCGTTCGAGCTTGGCAGCTTCCTGCTGCGCCTCTTCCATGGTTTTCGGGCCGGTATCGGCCTGACCGCAGCCCGTCAGCGCCAATGCGCCCAATGCCAGAGCCGCCGTTCCGCACTTCCAACCCATTGCAAACCCCTTTCGATAAACGCCTTTGTCGCGGGCGAGACTAGGCGCGCCTTGGCCCCGCGCCAAGGAGAGATTGCGGAACGCATCGCGAACAGCCATATTCGCGTACATGGCCGAACTCGTAATCAGACGCGGGCTGGATGAGCCCGATACTTCGGGACAATTCATCCCGCATAAGCCCGCCCGCCCGGAAAAGTCGCTGGGCGGCATCCCGTTCCGCATCCAGTCGGACTACGAACCGGCGGGCGACCAGCCCACGGCCATCGGCGAACTGGTCGAGGCGGCGAAGGAAGGCGAACGAACGCAGGTGCTGCTCGGCGTCACC
>JAGREJ010000016.1 GCA_020446595.1 Novosphingobium sp.
GTCATCAATGCCGACAGCGCGCAGGTCTATGCCGATCTTGCCGTGCTGAGCGCGCGACCGACCGGGCAAGACATGCACGGGATCGAGCACCGCCTGTTTGGCGAATGGGACGGCGCCACGGCCTGTTCGGCCGCGGACTGGGCACGCCGCGCGAGTGCGGAAGTGGCCAGATGCCACGACGCAAGGGCGGTTCCGATCCTTGTCGGCGGCACCGGACTCTACCTGCGAACCCTGCTCGAAGGCATTGCTCCGGTTCCGGAGATCGATCCGGCAATCAGGGCCGAGGTGCGCGCCATGCCGGTCAGCGAGGCTCACACCGCGCTTCAGGCGGAAGACCCCGAGCGGGCCGCCCTGCTCTCGCCTGCCGACAGCACGCGCGTTGCCCGCGCGCTGGAGGTCGTGCGGTCAACCGGTGAGCCGCTGGCCAAATGGCAGGCACGGCGCGAAGGCGGGATCGGCGAAACGGTTGCGCTGACCCCCGCAATCCTCCTGCCCGACCGGGCCGCGCTCTACGCCCGGTGCGACCGGCGGTTTGCCAAGATGCTCACGCGCGGCGCAATCGACGAGGTCGAAGCTCTGCTCGACCGCAATCTCAACCCTGCTCTACCGGTCATGCGCGCCATCGGTGTGCGCGAGATTGCAGGCTATCTACGCGGCAAATGGTCGCTCGATGAGGCCCAGGTTCAGGCAACGCAGGCGACTCGCAACTACGCCAAGCGCCAGTACACATGGTTCCGCCGCCAGCCGCCGCCCGAGTGGCCAAGATTGGAATTCAATGATTTCAATCATACCGATCTTTGCGACAGATTATTTCAACATTTCCCCTTGACATGATATTTTTCATCGCCTAGTGCGCGCCATCGATTGCGTCTGTGCGCTATCCCCGTTTGGAGAGGATGACCCGGCTGGCTTCGGCCAAGCCGGGTCGGTTTTGTCTGGCGGGGCGGAAGCGCAAGGCGGCGTTGAACTGAATTGAAGGAACCGATTGTGAGCGAAGAGCGCAGCGGCGCGGAAATCCTGGTCGAAAGCCTCGCACGACAGGGAGTCGGACACGTGTTCGGCTATCCCGGCGGTGCGGTCCTGCCGATCTATGACGCGCTGTTCCATGACCACCGCATCGTTCATGTGCTGGTGCGGCAGGAAGCCGGCGCGGCCCATGCCGCCGAAGGCTATGCCCGCTCGACCGGCAAGCCGGGGGTCGTGCTCGTCACGTCCGGGCCGGGTGCGACCAATGCCGTCACCGGCATTGCCGACGCTTTCATGGATTCGATCCCGATGGTCGTCATTACCGGGCAGGTTCCCAGTGGCCTGATCGGTACCGACGCCTTTCAGGAGGCCGATACGGTCGGTATTTCGCGCCACTGTACCAAGCACAACTATCTGGTGAAGGATCCGGCGGACCTTGCCGCGACCATCGACGAAGCGTTCCAGATCGCCACCACGGGCCGCCCCGGCCCCGTGCTGATCGACGTTCCCAAGGACGTGCAGATCGCGACCGCGCCGATGCACGAAGGCGCGCCGCAGCGCCGCAACCGCTATGCACCGCGCACCGAGGGTTCGCCCGAAGAAGTCGCGCGCGCGGTCGAGATGATCGCCGAGGCCAGGGCGCCTGTGTTCTATACCGGCGGTGGCGTAATCAATTCCGGCCCTGAAGCTTCGGCACTGCTGCGCCGCCTGCAGGAACTGACCGGCGCGCCTGTAACCTCGACCTTGATGGGTCTGGGCGCCTTTCCCGCCGACAACCCGGCCTGGCTGGGCATGCTGGGCATGCACGGCACCTACGAATCGAACATGGCGATGAACCAGGCGGATCTCATCATCTGCCTCGGCGCGCGCTTCGATGACCGGGTAACCGGCAGGCTCGATGCCTTTTCGCCGAACTCGAAGAAGATCCATGTCGATATTGACCGTAGCTCGATCAACAAGGTGGTTCCTGTCGATCACGCCATTGTCGGCGATTGCGGCGCGGTGCTGCGCCAGATGATCGACGAATGGGGCAGTCGCAAGCCGCAGGACCTTTCCGAATGGAAAGCCCGGATCAAGGGCTGGCAGGCGCGCAACAGCCTTGCCTATCCGGCCAATGCCAATGCGATCATGCCGCAGCTTGCGGTGCAGCGCCTGTTCGAGCTGACCAAGGATCGCAACCCGATCATCACCACCGAGGTCGGGCAGCACCAGATGTGGGCGGCGCAGCACTATCACTTCTTCCAGCCGAACCGCTGGCTCACTTCGGGCGGGCTCGGCACCATGGGCTATGGCCTGCCCGCCGCGATCGGCGCGCAGATGGGCAATCCCGACGACCTCGTCATCGACATTGCCGGAGACGCCTCGATCCAGATGAATATTCAGGAGATGGGCACGGCGACGCAATACCGCCTGCCGGTCAAGGTGTTCACGCTCAACAACCAATGGATGGGCATGGTCCGCCAGTGGCAGGAACTGACCTACGAGAGCCGCTATTCGCAGTCGTATTCCGACAGCCTTCCCGATTTCGTGAAACTGGCCGAGGCCTATGGCTGGAAGGGCATCCGCATCGAAAGCGAGAGCGAGCTCGATGCAGGCATTCAGGCGATGATCGATCATCCCGGCCCGGTCTTCGTCGATTGCCTCGTCTACGACGAAGCCAATTGCTTCCCGATGATCCCTTCGGGCGCGGCGCACACCGACATGATCCTCTATGGCGACGAGGTCGCGGGGACCATGGACGACGAAGCCAAGGCGCTGGTGTGATGGATTTGCCGCCCCTCAACCCGTTCGTGTCGAGCGCAGTCGAGACACGCCGCCCAACGCCTCTCGACTTCGCTCGAGGCGAACGGAAGTCCAATCGGTCATGAAGATCAAGAAAGCCGAATCCGAACGTCACGTCCTGGCGATCACCGTCGATAACGAGGCGGGCATTCTCGCCAAGATCGCCGGACTGTTCACCGCGCGTGGCTACAACATCGACAGCCTGACC
>JAGREJ010000147.1:0-6188 GCA_020446595.1 Novosphingobium sp.
AGCCGGTCGGCGAGGTCCGGACTGAGCAGCGCATGGTCGATGCGAAAGCCGTGGTCGCGCTGCCATGCGCCCGCCTGATAGTCCCAGTAGGTCCACACGCCGCCGCGCGGATTGTGCAGGTCGATCGCATCGGTCCAGCCATCGTTGATCAGCCGGAAATAGGCATCCCGTGATTCCGGCTGCATCAGGGCGTCGTCGGACATCGCCTTGATCGACCAGACATCCTTGTCCTCGGGGATGACGTTGAAGTCGCCCAGCACCACGGCGGGAACTTCCTCTGCGGCAATCTCGGCCATGCGCGCGCGCAGCCGCTTCATCCATCGCAGCTTGTAGTCGAATTTGGGGCCGGGCTGCGGATTGCCGTTGGGCAGGTAGATGCAGGCCACCCGCACACCGAACACCTGTGCTTCGAGATAGCGGGAATGGTCGTCCTCGGGCTCGCCATCCAGCCCGCGGCGCACTTCGACCGGTTGTTCGCCATCGGCGAGGATGGCCACGCCGTTGAAGCTTTTCTGGCCGTGCCACACCGCCTTGTAGCCGATCTTCTCGAATTCCTCGGCGGGAAAGCCTTCGTCCTGACTCTTGATTTCCTGGAGGCAAGCCACTGAGGGACGCGTCTCTTCCAGCCATTCGATGAGGCGCGGCAGGCGCGCCTTGATGCCGTTGATGTTGAAGCTGGCGACTTTCATGCGGGAAGCAAGCCGGGAGCACTCACACCGAAAAGCTCGATCCGCAGCCGCAGCCCGCCGCCGCGTTGGGATTTTCCACGCGGAAGGCCGAGCCGCCCAGCGATTCGACATAGTCGACCACGCAGCCCGCGACGAGTTCGAGGCTGACCGGATCGACCACCAGTCGCACCCCGTCCGTCTCGGTCACCAGATCGTCGGCATCGGGAGCATCTGCCAGACCGAACTTGTAGAGAAAGCCCGAGCAGCCGCCGCCTTCGACCTCGAGGCGCAGGATCGCAGGCTTGTCCTGCTTGACCGCGATCGCGGAAACCCGCGCGGCGGCCGATGGGCTGAGCGTGAGAGTGGGCGCGTTCATAAAGGCGATGTAGGCACCGCGTTGCCGCAGGGCAAGCAGCGAAGGCTCATGCGGTCTGGATATAGTCGCGCATCGCCTCAGCCTCGGACTGGATTGTCTCGATCCGGTATTTGACGAGATCGCCGATCGACACGAAGCCGATCATCCTGCCGTTCTCAATCACCGGAAGGTGGCGAATGCGGCGCTTCGTCATCAGCGTCAGGGCTTCCAGTGCCTCGGTGCCGGGATCGACGCTGACCGCCGGGGTCGTCATGGCGTCGCGCACATTGAGCGACAGTGCCTTCGCGCCCAGTTCGCGCAGCCGATAGATCGCATCGCGTTCGGAAAATATGCCAACCACCGATCCGGCTTCCATGACCGGCAGTGCGCCGATGCGGTGTTCGGCAAGCAGGTCGATGGCCTGCGAAACGGTCAGGTCTGCCCCGCATGTTACGATTTCGAAGTTTCGCGCATCGAGAATGCGTCTGATGGTCATCGCGCCTCTCCCATGTCTTGTTGAGGGCACTATGTCATAAATCGCGGATTCGTGCGAATCGTGCCGGAGTGCGACCAACCGTTCAGGAATTGCCTTGCACGAGAAGCGCAGGCGCGCGATGGCGGCCTTGCGATGATTCCTGAAAGCCCTCTCGACGATCCGGACAAGGCCAGCTTCGCCTGGGCGCGCTACCGCCGGTTGATGCGCTGGATGCTGCTCTTCACCCTGACGGTCATCGCGGTGGCCATGACGCTGCTCTATCGCAGCAACGGCTTTGTCTCCGTGCACTTCTATATCGCGACCGCGCTCGGCATCGGCTTTGCCATGCTGCTGATGTCGGCGCTGATGGGGCTGGTGTTTCTCTCGGCAGGCACGGGTCACGACGATTCAATCATCGATCCGCTGGACGACGAACGTTAGGCGATCCCGTCGGGCGGTCGGAGGCGGTAGTCCTCCACCGGAACGCCGCCGATCAGGTGCTCCTGGATAATCCGCTCGAGGACGGGCGGCGTGCAACTATGATACCAGACATTGTCGGGCCAGACGACGGCGACCGGTCCGGCCATGCAGATGCGCAGGCAATCGGCCTTGGAGCGATAGATGCCGCCCTGCTTGTCGAGCTTCAGTTCCTTGAGGCGCGCCTTGAGGTATTTCCACGCTTCGGCCCCGACTTCCGGCTTGCAGCACGCGGCCTTTTCGGATTCGGCGCAGATAAAGATGTGGCGCTGCGTTACATCGGCGCCATAGGCGGCCATGGCCCGGCGCGCGCCTGCCAGTTCGGCGTCTGAAGGTTTCACTGGCGTATCAGCCACGGTTCCATCTGCTCCCGATAGTGTTGCGGATGAGCCGCCGCCTTGCCGTCGAGCATCGTCACCATGACCGTTTCGGCGTAGGCGACCGGCCTGTCGCCCTGCATGGCCAGTTGTGCGATGGTCTGGCTGGTCCGGCCCAATGCAAGCAAGCCGGTGTGACAGATGATTGGCTCGCCGTAAAACCCCTCGCCGAGAAACTGGACGTTGAGATTGGCGACAACGATCGTGAAATTTGCTGTCGCTTCGGTCATGCCGCTGGCGCGGTGGAGGTAGCCGCGACCATCCTGGAGAATGTCGATCAGCTTGACGTTGTTGAGATGGCGATTGACGTCAAGGTCGCTGTAACGCAGCCCGATCTCAGTGTGCATCGGATAGCTGTCCGGCACCAGCAGGTGAGGATCGGGTTTCGGCATGCGTGCGCCCTATTCGGACGCAGCCCGCACGTCCAGCGGGTCAGTCCCTCTTGCCGGAAATGCGGCGGATTTCGTCCGCAACCAGTCGTTCGACCATTGGCGGCAGGTTCTTGTCCAGCCATTCGGCAAGCGCGGGCTTGAGCAATTCGCGCACGAGGCTTTCGATCGAGGTCTCGCCCGAACGCACGATCTGGGGTTGTGCGCCGGGTTGCGAAAGCATGGCAAGCGCCGCCAGCGATTCGCCGATGTCGGACCGTGCGTGTTCGCCCAGAAGCGGATTGTCGTCCGTGGTCACGCCAACCGGTTCGTCCAGATCGTCCTCATCGAGAATGCTGGCCCCCGAGGCGAGATCGAGCACATCGGGCGTGTCGATGCCGCGGGTTTCCCGCTCCCGCCGCACTTCGGCGGCGCCCACGCGATTGTCGCGCGCGATCACCTGTTTGATCGATTCGAGGATTTCCTCGACCGTAGGTTCGGAATTCTGCCCCATCCGCTTCACTGCCGCCTTGCGTTCAACTGCCGGGAATCTCGCCACTTTGCACTGCCGTGTCAACGGTCCTCGTCGCCTTGGCCTCGGGAGCAGGATCGCTGTCCCAATCGAACCATTTGCCGCGCACGCGATCGTAATTGACCTGCGGATCGTAAAGCGCGCCGCCATCGAGGCCGAGATCGCGCGCTTCGGCCCGGCCCATCGCAGCCAGCAGCGAGAAGCCAGCGACATAGGCATTGCGTCGTGCCGTCACCAACCGAACCTGCGCCGAGATCAGTTCCTGCTCGGCGTTGAGGATGTCGAGAATGGTGCGATTGCCCACCGTGTTTTCCGCCCGCACGCCCTCGAGGCTGAGCTCGGCGGCATCGACCGCGACCTGCGAGCTGTCGATCAGTTCGCGCGCGGCCACCCAGGAGGAATAGGCCGCGCGTGTCTGGGCGATGGCATCCCGCTCGGCCCCGATTTCCGCCTCCATGGCGGCACTGGCGAAGGCCTGGGCGCGGCGACGCTGCGCGGCCGGCCGTCCACCCTGGAACAGCGGCAGCGAAAGGCGCGCGCCGACCTGTGCGGACTTTTCCGACTGGGCGAAGTCGGCGCCGGGCACGCCGCTTCCCAGCGTTCCGAAATAGTCGTTGTAGCCACCCTGGCTGTAGAGGCTGACCTTGGGCAGGCGACCGGCGCCCGCGACATCGACGTCGTATTGCGCCGCCTTGGCGTCCTCGCGCGCGGCGATCAGATCGGGATTGTTTTCAAGCGCGATGGCAACGGCGCCTTCAGCCGAATCGGGAAGATTGGGCAGCGGCGGGGGAGGGGCGAGCACACCCGGCGGAGTGCCGACCAGCCGGATATAGGTCTCGCGTGCGGCGGCAAGATTGGCGGCGGCGGTGCGCGCATCGCCTTCCGCCAGTGCCAGCCGCGCCTGCGACTGGGCGACATCGGTGCGGGTGAGGTCGCCAATCTCGAAACGATCCCTTGTCGCCTGCAGGTTCACGCCGAGGACTTCGACCTGATTGCGTCTGAGACCGACGATGGCTTCGGACAGGATCACGTCCATATAGGCCGCGACCACTTGCGAGAAGATCGCCGATTCGGTGCCGCGCAGATCGGCCTGGCCCGCCTCGACGCGGGTCTTTGCTGCCTTGACCGCGTTCTTCACCGCGCCGCCCGAATAGATCGGCACGCCAAGCTGGAACTGAGCGGAAAGCACACGGTCGGGGCTGGTGAAGCTGTTGGCGCTCTTCTTGACGAACTCGGTGTAGGTCGTGTCCGATGTCACAGAAGGCAGCCCCGCGGCGCGCTCTATCGGCACGGTTTCGTCGGTGCCGCGCTGGCGCGCGCGCGCGGATTGCAGCAGGGGATTGGTTTCATAGGCCTGCGTCAGCGCCTCGCGCAGAGTGTCGGCATGGGCCGGTGCGCCAAGCGAAAGCAGGAGCGTTGCCGTGCCCGTCAGCAGGCCATTGTGAAACCGCAAATCCCGCACGCCTAGAAGCTCCAGCGCTTGGGCGCCCTGAATTCCGGCAAGACCGGGATGCCGAGATCGGCAATGGGGAGCAGGGCGATATCGCCGCCTGTCCTGGTTCCCACGGCGAGGCGGGTAACGCCTCCTTCGAGCACGCCGGTCACCACGCGACCGCCTTCGGCAAGCAGCTTGGCGAAGCTGCCCGGCATTTCCTCGACAGCGCCATCGACCATGAGCAAGGTGTAGGCGCCCTTGCCGCGCTTGGCTGCCGCCGCGTCCGGCGCGACAGCGTCGAGCGAACCGACCAGCGGGCGCAGCAGAGCGGCGAGATAGCCCTTGCCGTCGCCGACCAGCAGTGCCTTGTCGTCCTGTGTCGGCGCTGCCTCGGCCAACATGCGACCGTGGACCAGCGGCGAGGCGAGCTGACGACCGTCGGCAAGCGTGATCGCGCGGTCGATATAGGCGGCATCGCGCATCGCATCGGGCACGAATTGCTCGCGCGCGACACTCGCCATGGCATTGAGAACCCACGGCTGGTTGACGCCGCTGGTGCGTAGCTGGCTGTCGATCATGGCGCGGCGGGCAGCGGCATGCCGTGTGGCGCTGCTCTCCTCAAGTGTCGTCATTACCCGAAAATTCCCTCATGGCTGAAGCGCGGCGGCAGGCGCGCGCAGTCCGACGCGGGGCCTTCTAAGCTAAGCAAGCATTGTCGCCAAGCGGTTTGACGGCAGGTGCAGGCATCGCAAGGGCGCGGCAAAGACATCGCACCGCCTATCGGCCATATGCGCTGCACCGGGTTGCTGTGAGCGCATCCTTGCTTGCGAAAAACCGGTTCCCACTTTTTCGCCCGATGTTCTATTGCGGGCCGGAAAACCGCATCGAGGAGCATCGGCATGGCCGACATGGTGACCATTCGCGAACAGGACCTGATCGACAGCGTGGCCGATGCGCTGCAGTTCATCAGCTACTATCACCCGATGGACTACATCCGCGCGCTGGGCGAAGCCTACGAGGCCGAGCAGGGCGAGGCGGCGAAAGACGCCATCGCCCAGATCCTGACCAACAGCCGGATGTGCGCCGAAGGCCATCGCCCGATCTGTCAGGACACGGGCATCGTCAACGTGTTCGTCAAATGGGGGCAGGATTGCCGTCTCGAGTCGGACATGTCGCTTCAGGACGTGGTCGATGAAGGGGTGCGCCGCGCCTACAATAATCCCGAAAACAAGCTGCGCGCCTCGATCCTCACCGACCCGGCCTTTACCCGCCGCAACACCAAGGACAATACTCCTTGCGTGCTTTCGGTCGAGATGGTGCCGGGGCGGGAGGTTTCCATCGACGTTGCCGCCAAGGGCGGCGGCTCGGAAAACAAGTCCAAGTTCAAGATGATGAACCCTTCGGACAACATCGCCGAATGGGTGCTGGAAATGCTGCCGCAGATGGGCGCGGGCTGGTGTCCGCCGGGGATGCTCGGCATCGGCATCGGCGGCACGGCGGA
>JAGREJ010000147.1:6250-9086 GCA_020446595.1 Novosphingobium sp.
CAGAACGACATCGAGGCGCTGCGGATCGAGATCTTCGACAAGGTCAATGCGCTGGGCATCGGCGCGCAGGGGCTGGGCGGGCTTTCCACCATTCTCGACGTCAAGATCAAGGACTGGCCCTGCCATGCCGCGGGCAAGCCGGTCGCCATGATCCCCAACTGCGCCGCCACGCGCCATGCCCATTTCACGCTCGACGGCTCCGGGCCGAGCTATCTCGAAACGCCCAAGCTCGATGAGTGGCCGCAGGTGAACTGGACGCCGGACAAGGCGGCGAAGAAGGTCAATCTCGACACACTCACGCCCGAGGAAGTGCGCGGCTGGAAGCAGGGCGATCGCCTGCTGCTCAACGGTAGGATGCTGACCGGGCGCGATGCGGCGCACAAGCGCATCCAGGACATGCTGGCAAAGGGCGAGGAGCTGCCGGTCGATTTCAAGGGCAGGGCTATCTACTATGTCGGGCCGGTCGATCCCGTGGTTGGCGAAGTTGTCGGACCCGCAGGCCCGACCACGGCAACCCGGATGGACAAGTTCACCGAGATGATGTGCGAGCTGGGCTTGCTGGTCATGATCGGCAAGGCCGAGCGCGGGCAGGGCGCGACCGAAGTGATTGCCCGCAGCAAGACCGCCTACCTGATGGCGGTGGGCGGCGCGGCCTATCTGGTCGCTCGCGCGATCCGCGAAGCGAAGGTTGTCGGCTTCGAGGATCTCGGTATGGAAGCGATCTACGAATTCACCGTCGAGGACATGCCGGTGACCGTCGCGGTCGATAGCGAGGGCAACAATGTCCACACGCTCGCGCCCGCGCACTGGAAAGACAGGATCGCCAGGGAAAAGCTGCTCGCCGACTGATCCGGTTCGACGAAGCGTCGATACGCATCGACGAAGGGCATTAGCACACGGGCAAGAGGCTGGCTTAGCCTTGGCCCGCTGGGCTATTGGCCGACAATGACTGACAATGCCCGGTCTCCCGCAAGCCTTGGATGGCGGCTGGTCGTCGCCTCGATCCTGGGGCTGTGGCTGTGCTACTTCCTGCTGGCGACGGCGCGTAGCTGGATGCTCGGCTGGGAGAGCGGTTTCGAACATCTCTGGCGGCGCGGGCTGGTCACGGGTTCGGGCATCGTGTTCACGGCGGCGCTCTGGTGGGCTCTGCATCTGCTGGACAGGCGCGCCACCTGGGTAAAGGTCGCCGCCGCGCTGGTCCTGTCGCTGCCGGTTTCGGTTCTGATCGCGCAGGTCAATTTCCTCGCCTTCAAGTCCCTGGACGAGAAGATGGCGGACAGGGAAAAGACTGTCGTGGTCAAGGTCGTGCGCCCCTCCGATGACGACCTGCTGCGCGAAGTGCCCGAACCGCCTCCGGCTCCGCCCGAACCGCTCCCGGCTCCGCCGCTCCCGTCCGTGCCGGATGTCGCGTCCGGGTCGCCAGTGGCGCAGACCGAGGAAACCCGGATCGTGGTCAACCACAAGGGCAGGGACGAGCATCCGCCCGTCTTTGTTACCGTGCCGGGCCTCGGCAGAATCGAACTTGCGAGCTGGGAATATGTCTCGGACCTGACCTTTGGCCGCTACTTCATGGTGCTGTGCTGGTGCGCGCTCTATCTGGCGATGCTGGCCGGCGAGCGGGCGCGGTCCGCCGAGCGGCGCGAAGGCGAATATCGCCGGGCCGCCGCGGCCGCCGAACTGCGCTCGCTGCGCTATCAGGTGAACCCGCATTTCCTGTTCAACACGCTCAACTCGCTGTCGGCGCTGGTCATGACGGGAAGGCCCGAAAGGGCCGAGGAGATGATCCAGACGCTTTCCACCTACTATCGCCGCACGCTCTCGAACGATCCGACCGCCGATGTGACTCTGGCCGACGAGATCGCGCTGCAACAGCTCTATCTCGAAATCGAGGCGGTGCGTTTTCCCGAGCGGCTCAGAACCAGGATCGATCTGCCCGACGACCTGGCCGATACGCTGGTGCCCGGTATGATCCTCCAGCCGATCGTCGAGAATTCGGTCAAGTATGCGATTGCGGCCCGCCATGAACCGGTGACCATCGCAATCCAGGCTCGCGCAACCGGCGACCAATTGGTCGTTACTGTCAGCGACGACGGACCCATGACTGAAACCGGAGATCCGCACGGGGTCGGCATCGGCCTGGGCAATGTTCGCGATCGTCTGCATGCGCGCTTCGGCGATGCGGCGCATATCGCGTTCGGGCCGCGCGAGCAGGGCGGTTTCGAAACCGTCCTGACCATGCCGCTGGAGCGCAGGGGGTAACGTGGCACAGGCCTTGCGCGCCCTGATTGTCGATGACGAGCCCTTGGCGGTCGAGCGCATGCAGGTGGTATGTTCGCGCCTCGACAACGTGGAGGTCGCGGGAACGGCGAGCGACGGCGACGCGGCGATGCGCCTGATCGAGGTGCTCGAACCGGATGTCGTCCTGCTCGACATAACCATGCCGCGGGCCGACGGAATGTCGGTCGCCACCCGTCTCGCGCGCTGGGACAATCCGCCCGCGGTGGTGTTCGTGACTGCGCATGACGCTTTTGCTGTCGAGGCGTTCGATCTCGAGGCCGTCGACTATGTCCTCAAGCCTGTTTCTCCCGAGAGGCTGGAGCGGGCCATCAGGCGCGTGATCTCGCATCGCGGCAAGGGCGAACGAAGACAGCAATCGGCGTGGCTCAGCGAGTTGTGGGTGCCGCACCGCGAAGCCTTGCTGCGCATCGCGACCAGCGAGATCGATCGCATCGATGCCGACCGTGACTATGTGCGGCTGCATGTCGGCGATAGCAGGTACCTGCTGCTCCAGACCATTGCGGGACTGGAGGAACGGCTCGACCCCGACCAGTTCATT
>JAGREJ010000148.1:0-4358 GCA_020446595.1 Novosphingobium sp.
GACCGCGATTTCGCCACGGCATTCGCCAAGTCGCAGCTTGGCGCGGGAACGAAGATTCCGCAGGAAGGCGTCGCGTTCGTTTCGGTCAAGGACAGCGACAAGGCGCAAATCCTTCCAGCGGTGCGCGAACTTCTGGCGCTGGGCTTCCGCGTGGTCGCGACCGGTGGCACGCAGCGATACCTTGCCGATGCCGGCCTGCCGGTCGAACTGGTCAACAAGGTCGCCGAAGGACGGCCGCACATCGTCGACAAGATCGTCGATGGCGAGATCGCGCTGATCTTCAACACCACCGAAGGCTGGCAGAGCCTCAAGGACTCGCAATCGATCCGTGCATCGGCGCTGACGTCCAAGGTGCCCTACTTCACCACGGCGGCGGCAAGCCGGGCTGTGGCGCAGGCGATTGCGGCCATGCGATCAAGTCAGCTTGAAGTTCGCTCGCTGCAAGACTATTATAGCTGATCTTATCTGGCCTTCCGACATCGCAAACGAACGGCCCGTTGCCTCGGCAACGGGGTAGCGTTCTAGTCGCGAAACCGGGTCGAGGCGCAACAGGACGATGTGAATGGCAAGTGTTGAAAAACTGCCGATGCTGGCGGAAGGCTACGAGAAGCTGACTTCCGAACTGAAGGCGCTCAGGGAAGAGCGTCCGCGGATTGTCGACGCGATCGAGGAAGCGCGCGCGCACGGCGATCTGTCTGAAAATGCGGAGTATCACGCGGCCAAGGAGCGTCAGGGCCAGGTCGAGGCGTCGATCGCCGACCTCGAGGACAAGATGAGCCGCGCGCAGATCATCGATCCGGGCACGCTTTCGGGCGACCGCATCATTTTCGGGGCGACCGTCACTCTGCTCGACGAGGACGACAAGCCGGTCAAATACCAGATCGTCGGTCCCTATGAGGCCGATGCGAAGGTCGGTCGGATCAGCTACAATTCGCCGCTCGGCAAGGCTCTGATCGGGCGAAAGGTCGATGACGAGATCGAGGTGACCGTGCCCGCGGGCGAGAAGTTCTACCTCGTCAAGAAGCTCGAATTCGTCTGATCGGCTTTCGCGCCGTCAATCCTCGGGCAAATCGGGCTCCAGAAGCCGGTGCAGGTGCACGATGACATACTTCATCTGTGCATCGTCCACCGTTTTTTGCGCCCGCGAACGCCAAGCCTCTTCGGCCTCGTCGTAACTGGGGTAGACACCGACCAGATCGAGCTTGTCGAGATCGGTGAAATCGAGCGTCTGAGGGTCGGAAACCCTGCCGCCCATGACGAGATGAAGTTTCGGCATCAAGCTAATTCCTGAGAGGGAAGACGTTGCTAATTAGCGTGCTGCACCTGCGAAGAGCAAGCGAATTTGATCAGCCGCGCAGCCGCCCGGCGATCTCGCCCGCGCGTGCCGCGATCCTTTCCCCCAGCGTGGGCGGAACCGGTTTGCGACCGAGCAACGCCTGAGCCCTGCCGACCACGGCCTCTCCGGCATGTTCCGCCCGAGAGGCAACGGCATGGGCACCCCGCCTGACGCCGGACGATGCCGTTTCGAGCGATCCGAGCGCCTGCTGGGCCACGCTCGCGCTGGCAGCGGCGATCGCGTCGGCCAGCATCGATCCCTGTTTCGTAACGTAGGCGCGGTTGCGGCGGGGGATCAGCGCGGCGGCAACGGCGCCGACGGCCAGACCGCCTGCAATCGTGAGCACCGGATGTTCGCGCACGAAGGCCGCTGCCTTTCGGTGCGGCGGGAGCACTTCGTCGGCCGGAGTGAGCACTACCACGTTGGTTTGCGGCTGCGTCGCTCCAGTCTGATCGGTGGGTTCACCCTCTTCCATCGTCTTCGAGTCCTTCTTCGTCATCGTTGTGCGAACCGATCAGCGCCGAAAGCGCATCGAGGATCGGTCGCCTGAAAAACCACAGCGCGAGCAGGGCCAGGGTGCCGCCGATCACGCCTTTGCTCTCGTTGGCAATCTCCGCCGCCTCGTCGAGGGCGGCCATGGCCTTGGCGCTGGCCTCATCGGCAATGCGTCCGCCGATTCCGCGCCCTTCCATGTCGCCCCTGATCCGCGCGATCTGGGTATCGAGTTCGTCGCGCGCGGCATCGCGACTGTCGCGTTCGGAACGGAACTGGAGTTCGGCCTGGCTAGGCATCGCCGGTTCCCTCACCAAGCACGGCTTTCATGCGCCGGGCCTTTGCCATTGCGAAAAGCGCGCAAGTGCCCGCCAGAGCCAGCAGGGCGAGTGTCACGGCCGCCATGGCGCCCCACAGGCCCAGAACTGGACCAAGCGCGATCACCGTTCCGAACACCGCCGCCATCGTGGCGAAGAATGCCAGCACGGCCGCGACGATGCCGAGCACGGCGATGGTTCGCGCCGTGCTGCCGACATAGGCGGCGCGCGCCTTCTGGAAGGCGAGCTCGGCTGCGGCGAATGTCTTAACCTGGCTGGCCAGCACGCGCATGTCCTGCGCGAGGCTGGGATCCTCGCGCAGGTCGTCTGCATGCTCATCAGACTGTTCGATTGTATCGAGCAAGCCCAGTGCCTCTCCAGCGAGGGAATCGACCCTGCGCGGGTCAGCGGCGGAACAGGCGCGCGAGCATGAAGCCCACGCCGGCGGCGATGCCGACGGCAAGGGCAGGCTTCTCGCGGACAAACTGGCGAACGTCCTCGCCCATGTCCTCGAGCGACTTGTCGTCGAGCTTGCTGGCCGTGTCGTTGATCGTGGCGGCGGCGCTGCGGGCATAGTTGCCGTATTGCACGCCGAGCTTCTCGTCGATCATCGCGGCATTGTCTTCAACCAGCTTGCCGAACTTGTGCATGCCTTCTGTCGCCTTGGCCTTGCCCTGAGTGGCGTAGTCATAGGCCATGTCCTTTGCCTCGCCGCTTTTCTCGCGGCCTTTGGTGGCAAATTCGTCCTTCTGCTGGTTCAGCTTTTCGCGCACTTCTCCGGCGCGTTCCTGCGCTTCCTTGCCAAGCGCCTGGGCGCCCGCCTTGGCTTCTTCGACGGCCTTGGCGAAATGGCCTTTGGCGGCATCCTTCGCGGTCGGTTCCTGAGTCAGGTCATCGTTGGGAGTGAAAGTGGTGTCGGCCATGATTTGATCCTCGAATGCGCCCCCGGCGCGTTATATAGGGGCAGGGTTGCCCGATTGTAACACATCCCCGCACAATTTGCTGCAACGCAACTTGCCAGTCAGGGTTCCCCTGCCTAGAGCGCCCTGAAATCAACGATACCGCCATTTCCGGAGCGCCAAAATGACCGCGATCATCGACATTCACGCCCGCCAGATTCTCGATAGCCGGGGCAACCCCACTGTCGAAGTCGATGTCCTGCTCGAAGATGGCAGCTTCGGTCGAGCCGCCGTGCCTTCGGGGGCATCGACCGGCGCGCACGAGGCGGTCGAACTGCGCGACGGCGACAAGAAGCGTTATCTCGGCAAGGGCGTGACCAAGGCGGTGGCGGCGGTCAACGGGCAAATCCGCGACGTGCTCACCGCGCTCGATGCCGAGGACCAGCGCGAGATCGATGCGGCGATGATCGCGCTCGACGGATCGGACAACAAGGGCGTGCTGGGCGCGAACGCCATTCTCGGTGTGAGCCTGGCAGTCGCCAAGGCGGCGGCAGCAGCACGCGGCCTGCCGCTCTATGCCTATGTCGGCGGGGTTTCCGCCCACGTTCTGCCGGTGCCGATGATGAACATCATCAATGGCGGCGAACATGCCGACAACCCCATCGATTTTCAGGAATTCATGGTCATGCCGGTCGGCGCGCCGACACTGGCCGAAGCCGTGCGCTGGGGTGCCGAAATCTTCCACACGCTCAAGAAGGGCCTTGCCGAGAAGGGTCTGGCGACGGCGGTCGGCGACGAAGGCGGTTTCGCGCCCAACCTTGCAAGCACCCGCGACGCGCTCGATTTCATCATGGCCTCGATCGAGAAAGCGGGATTCAAGCCCGGCAAGCAGGTGGCGTTGGCGCTGGACTGCGCTTCGACCGAATTCTTCAAGAAGGGCAAATACCAGATCAGTGGCGAGGGCCTGTCGCTCAATGGCGAGCAGATGGCCGACTATCTCGCCAAGCTGTGCGCCGACTATCCGATCCGCTCGATCGAGGACGGCATGGCAGAGGACGACTTCAAGGGCTGGAAGGCGCTGACCGACAAGATTGGCGACAAGGTGCAATTGGTGGGCGACGACCTGTTCGTCACCAATCCGAAGCGCCTGACCCAGGGAATCGCCGATGGTCTGGCCAATTCGCTGCTGGTCAAGGTCAACCAGATTGGCTCACTGTCAGAGACGCTCGATGCGGTGTCCATCGCCCAGCGCGCCGGTTACACGGCGGTGATGTCGCATCGTTCGGGCGAGACCGAGGATTCGACCATCGCCGA
>JAGREJ010000148.1:4439-5779 GCA_020446595.1 Novosphingobium sp.
ATCCGCATCGAGGAAGAGCTTGGCGATGTGGCGGTCTATGCGGGCGAAGCGGCGTTCGGGCGGCTGAGCCTCTAGCGTCACGCGTCGGACTTCCGGGAATTCAGCAGGTCACGGCGTTCGGGTAGCTCTGAAGTATTCCTTCAGCTTCGAAATACCCTTCGGCGAAAGGCGGACATAGACGCGGCGCTTGTCGAATTGATCTTCCTCGCGCTCCACCAGTCCGCGCTTTTCAAGAACTGCCAGCCAGCGCAGGCCAGTCGTCGGTGGAGCGCAAGAGCCGATGCAGGCGCTTGATACGGATAGGCGCTCGCCAGACGTTTCAGCGCAGGCCAGATCGAGCAGCATGTCCCACGCTGGTTCGCCGAACAGGTCTTCTTCCTTGAAAACCGTGTCGCGGATACGTCGGGCGCGATAGGATGCCCTTGCCATTGATCCGATGTCCGGGGAAAGTTTCGAGCGTCGCCCAAATCCAAGTGGCGCATCGGCAGGCATTTCCAAGGGCGCGCCGACTGTGACCCGTTGCCAATCCGCCTTCGGATCGATCGATTTTGCAAGTGCGACAAGTTGTCGCGCCTGATGCAGCAGTGAATCGACCAGTGACAGTTGTTGTGATGGACTCACGCCATCCATACCGACCAGCGATTCGCTGGCTGGCGCATCGGTCAAATCGGCAACCACTTTGCGTCCCCCGAGTGCCCTTCCCCGTCAGGGCACTGTATATCTAAGCTCAATTTTGACGATTATTGGAAGGAGGGCAATAGAAATATCTTTAGATATCCACATACAGCTATCTATAGATAGGTAATTTCCCGTATCACCGATGGGCGTCGCCTTGACCGTCGGCCGATGACGAACCGTCAGCGGAGTTGAGGTCGAATTGCGAGAGGTCCGTCGCACCGAACCAGCTCTGGATATCGGATTGCGAGTCGGCGTTTCGGAACGATTGAATTGCGGCATCGACGTGAGCAGCCGCGATATCCATGCCCAGGATATCCAGCGCCTTCTGGCAAAAGTAGAGTTGCAGGAGCACGCTCCGTGCAAGCAAGGAATTTACACTCTGGGGATCGGGCATTCCGGGAACATCCTGACCTCGGGCTCGTATTCTGCTGCAACTGCGGTAATGTTACGGTCTGGATACGTAAAGCACCATAGTTCAATTGCATCGCCACCGGCAGGCGCCTTGTTCGCCGCGTAGCCAGAGGCGCGCGCAAGGAGGCCGGTTGAGCTAATGCATTGCGCGATGTGCATTAGGTGTGCATGGCTCGACCCAGCTGTCCATGCGCTGAATGAGAGGATTTTCCCTTGCCGATGGTTGTGCCCTTCGCCGAAAACGTGTTCAC
>JAGREJ010000149.1 GCA_020446595.1 Novosphingobium sp.
TCGGCTTCGGCGGTGTTCCGCAGGGTCGACTGACTCCGGTCTTCGCGGACTCCCTTTGGCATAGGGTGCCCCTGCCCCTATGTGCAGTGCCATGCAGCGCGTTCGGTTACTCGTCTTCAATGCGGCGCTCGGCGTGCTCGACTACAGCGTGCCGAAGGGCACGGTGCTCGAACCGGGCAGCATTGCCGTCGCGCCGCTGGGGCCGCGCCAGATCCTTGGCGTGGTCTGGGAGCCCGAACGGCTGGAAGCGGGCGAGGTTCCCGATTCGAAGCTGCGCCCGATTGTCGAGGTACTGCCGGTCCCGCCGCTGCGCACGCCGCTGCGCCGCCTGATCGAATGGACCGCCGACTATTACTGCGCGCCGATGTCCTCGGTCGCACGGATGGCGCTGGCCAGCAGTGCCGCGCTGAGGGGCGGCGGCACTGTCACCGAATACCGGCTGACCGGCGAGGAACCGGCGCGCCTCACACCCCAGCGGCTCGTGGCGCTCGATGCCCTCCATGGCGAGCAGGCGACGATCCGCGAACTGGCGGAACTGGCCAGCGTCTCCGAAGGTGTGCTGCGCGGGCTGGTCTCGGCGGGTGCGCTGGAACCGGTGGTCGTCGATGTCGACCGCCCCTACCCCCTGGCAAACCCTGACCACGATGTGCCTGATCTGTCGCCCGATCAGCAGGCCGCCGCCGACACTTTCACCGAGGCGGTTCGCCAAGGCAGCTTCCGCCCGTTCCTGCTCGACGGCGTCACCGGCTCGGGCAAGACCGAATGCTATTTCGAAGCCGTTGCCGAGGTCATTCGGCAGGGCCGCCAGACACTCGTCCTCCTGCCCGAAATTGCGCTCACCCAGAACTTCCTGCGCCGCTTCGAACAACGCTTCGGCGTTCCGCCCATCCTGTGGCACAGCTCGGTCAAATCCACCGAGCGGCGGCGGGCCTGGCGGGCCATTGCTTCCGGCGAAGCGCAAGTAGTCGTCGGCGCGCGCTCGGCGTTGTTCCTGCCCTATGCGAATCTCGGGCTGATCGTGGTCGACGAGGCGCACGAAGTATCGTTCAAGCAGGACGACGGCGTGCGCTACAACGCCCGCGACGTTGCCGTCATCCGGGCGCGGTTCGAGCAGGTGCCGGTGATCCTCGCCAGCGCCACCCCCGCGCTCGAATCGATGCAGCTTGCCGAAAACGGCACTTACGAGCGCGTCGAGTTGCCCGATCGGTTCGGCGGCGCCAGCCTGCCGGACATCGCCGTGGTCGACCTGCGCGAGGAACAGCCCGAGCGCGGCCGCTGGCTCGCACCCCGGCTGATGCACGAGATCGAGGCACGGCTGGAGCGCGGCGAACAGTCGCTGCTTTTTCTCAACCGGCGCGGCTATGCCCCACTGACGCTGTGCAGGAATTGCGGCCACCGCTTCGAGTGCCCGAATTGCAGCGCGTGGCTGGTCGAGCACCGTTTTTCGCGGCGGCTCGCCTGTCACCATTGCGGCCATGAAGTGGCCATGCCCGACGCCTGCCCTGAATGCGGCGAGGCGGACTGCCTTGTCGCCTGCGGCCCCGGTGTGGAGCGCATCGCCGACGAAGTGCGCGACGTGCTGCCCGAGGCGCGAATCGCGCTGGCGACCTCGGACACGCTCAACAGTCCCGAGCGGATCGCGCTCTTCGTTGAAGCGGCGGAACAGGGGGCGATCGATGTCATTGTCGGCACCCAGCTTGTAACAAAGGGCTACCACTTCCCCGAACTCACGCTGGTCGGCGTGGTCGATGCCGATCTCGGACTGGAAGGCGGCGACTTGCGCGCGGGAGAGCGTACCTATCAGCAGATCGCGCAAGTCGCAGGACGCGCGGGTCGCGGCGACAAGCCCGGCGAAGTGCTGATCCAGACGCGCCATCCCGAAGCCCCGGTGATCGCCGCGCTTGCCGCCGGAGATCGCGACGCCTTTTACGAAGCCGAAGCCCAGGGCCGCCGAGAGGCGGGCGCGCCGCCGTTCGGGCGCTGGGCGGCGATCATCGTCTCAAGCGAGGACGAAGCCGAAGCGAAGGAAGCCGCGCGCGCAATCGGCGGTTCACGTCCCGCTCATCCGGACATCGCGATTGTCGGCCCTGCCCCCGCGCCGCTGTCGCTGCTGCGCGGCCGCTATCGCTATCGCCTGCTCATCAATGCCAGAAGGTCGGCCCAATTGCAGAAAGTGCTCCGCGAATGGCTCGATCCGTTCCAGTTTCCGCGCGGCGTGCGCGTTGGCATCGATATAGACCCCTACAGCTTCGTATGAGCCGTCTGATCGCCTCCTGCCTGATTGTCCTGCTGTGGATGACCAGTGCGCCCGCCCACGCCCGCGACTGGGTCCGGGCCGAGCTTCCCGGCGTCGTGTTCTATTCCGATGGCTATAGCCACGAATTGCAACGTTGGGCCTTGAAGTTCCGCCTGTTCGATGCCCTGCTGCGTCAGCAATTCGGCGTTGCCGGGTTGGACAGGGATCCCGGCAGCCCGCTCACGATCTACCTGCTCGACGAAGGCAAGCAGATCGAGCGCCTGACGGGACGGGAAAACCTGCAGGGGCTCTACAGTCCCTCGATCGAAGGCAGCTTCCTCATCGCGAGCCGCGACCCGGCTTACGACAAGCGGCGGCTTTCGGGTCAGATGTCGCTGTTTCACGAATATGCCCACCACTTCATGTATCGGCATTTCACAAGCGCCTGGCCGGTCTGGTATCGCGAGGGGTTCGCCGAATATGCAAGCGCGGTGACTTTCGACGCNNGACCGCAAGGCTACGGTCGGCTTGCCCAACTGGCCTCGCCTCAAGCATCTCGACGACAAACCGATGCCGCTGAAGACGGTGCTCACGGCCACGGTGGATGACTTCAAGCCCGGCGAGAAGGCACGGTTCTATGCATGGTCGTGGAATCTGGTGCACCTGCTGATGGAGACGCCCGCCGACCGTCGCAGGCTTGCCCAATACCTCAGGTCGTTCGGTTCCGGAACGGATTCATGGGCGGCGGCACAAGCGGCGTTTGGCGATCTGGCGGCGCTGGAGGCGCGCCTGCACGCCCACGTTCCCGATCCAAGAGGCGGAAAGGCAGTCGCGCCGACGCTCACGCAGGCATCGGAAGTTGCCGTCACCACGCTCGATCCGATCGCCTCGCGGCTGATCGATCTCCGGCTCGAACGGCTGGCGGGCGGCGATCGCAAGGCGGCGCTGGAGCGTTTGCAAGCATTCGTCGAAGCCAATCCCGCCAATCCGGAAGCACGCCGCGAACTGGCGCTTGCCCTGTCGGACACGAACTTGCCCGAGGCGCGCTCGCAGGCGCTGATGGCCATGTCGCTTGCTCCCGACGATCTGCGCGCACGGGCGATATGGGCGGACATCGCTTTCCGGCAAATCAAGGCCAATCCGGCATCCATGCCCAGCGACTGGGACAAGGTGCGTTCCATGCTCGCCGGAGCCATCCGTCCGAACACGCGCGATCCGATGGCTCTGGCCCTGCTGTTCCGCAGTTACCTGCTCGAACCGAGGCGGCCGAATGCCGCTGCCCATCTGGCGATGGCGCGCGCCATGGCGCTTCAACCCGAATCCTATGAAGTCCGCTCCCTGGCGGTCTATTCGCTGGCCTTGCAGGGTCGCGCGGCGCAGGCGCGCCGAACCGCACTGATGCTGACCAGCGATCCGCATTCCGGGGCCTTGGGCAAAAGGGTCGAGGAATCGCTCGACCGTGCGGGTGTGCGGGCCAGCAACTAACCGGACCCGTCCGCCTCCCGGCGCAGAAGCTCGCGCTTGATGTCCTCGCCATAGGCATAGCCGCCGAGCGATCCGTCCGAGCGCACCACGCGATGACACGGGATCAGCACGGCGACATTGTTCGCGCCATTGGCCGAGCCTGCTGCGCGCACCGCCTTCGGCTTGCCCACTGCCGCGGCGATCTGCGCATAGCTGCGGCTCTCGCCCGGCGGAATCTTGCGCAGTTCTGCCCATACCGCCTCCTGAAAGGCAGTGCCCTGCACATCGACCGGAATGTGGCGTGCATCTCCGGGTTGCTCGACTGCCTCGATCACTTGCGAGAGCAGTCGGGCAAAGTCTGCGTCTCCCTCGACGATTTCGGCATTGGGGAAACGCCTTTCCAGTTCGTCACGCCCTTCATTGAACGAAAGACGGCATATGCCCTTGTCGGTCGCGGCGACCAGCATCGGCCCCAGCGTGGTGTTTACCTGCGCCCAGCGGATAGTCACGCCGCGCCCGCCGTTCTTCCATGCAGATGGCGTCATTCCCATCCTCTCCCTGTTTTGAGCGTAGAAGCGCGAAGGCGCGCCATAGCCTGCCGTGTAGACCGCGTCGGTGACGCTGGCCCCATCGGTCAATGCCGCGCGGGCGCGGTCGGCCCGCAGCGCCCTTGCGTAGGCCGCGGGCGAAAGCCCCACCGCGCGGGTGAACAGCTTCTGGAAATGGCTGGCGCTGTAACCGGTCCGCTCGGCGAGATCGGAAAGCGACATCGGCTCCGCCTCGCCCTGGGCTAGCAATTCCAGCGCCAGAGCCACCGCCGCCTCGTCTCTGGCAATATCGTCGGGGCGGCAGCGCAGGCAGGCGCGCAGGCCCGCTGCCTGCGCCTCTCGGGAACTGGCGAAGAACCGCACGTTGCCGCGAGCCGGATGCCGCGCGGCGCAGCTTGGGCGGCAATAGATACCGGTGGTCAGCACGCCGGTGACGAACTTTCCGTCGAAGGCGCGGTCGCGGCCCAGCACGGCTTGCCAGCATTGATTGTCGGTCAGCATCATGCGTCTTTCCTAGGCGCTCGAAGCAGCGTCCGCATCCCGGTTCTTGTTTTCAAAACCCGGCCTGTCACCATAACCGGTCGGAACGATAACGCGGTTAGTTATGCCAAACCCGCCTTCCCCGCCTTGCATCGCAGCAAATGACTCGCTATGCGCGCCCCGTCTGCGGGCCATCCCGGCATTGTCCGGGATTTTTTCGTGCCTCAGCCCACCCGATGTGAAGGACAATTTGCGCGTGGCTAATCCCGGCGGAATCTCGGCCAGTTTGCAGGGTCGCTATGCGTCCGCACTGTTCGACCTTGCGAGCGAGAACGGCAATGTCTCGGCGGTCGAATCCGATCTCGAGAAACTCGATCAGGCGCTCACCGAAAGTCCCGAACTCGCCGGGCTGATTCGCAATCCCCAGATCAGCCGCGCCGATGCCGGCAAGGCGCTGGATGCCGTGGCCGACATGCTCGCACTCGCGCCACTGACCCGCAATTTCATCGGTGTGCTCGCTGGCAACCGCCGCCTCGCCCGCCTGCCCGAGATCATCAAGGCTTTCTCGACCATCGCCGCCAATGCACGCGGCGAGGCCACTGCCGAGGTCACCACCGCCCATGCGCTGGGCGAAGATCAGGTCGAGGCGCTGCGCCAGAAGCTCGAAGCGCGCGAAGGCCGCAACGTCAAGATCAGGACCAGCATCGACCCCGACCTGCTCGGCGGTCTGGTCGTCACCATAGGTTCCAAACGGATCGACAGCTCGATCCGCACCCGTCTCAACTCCCTCGCCCAGGCGATGAAAGGCTAAGCAATGGAAATCCGCGCCGCAGAAATCTCGAAGGTCATCAAGGACCAGATCGCCAGCTTCGGCACCGAGGCCACCGTCTCGGAAGTCGGCTCGGTTCTCTCGGTCGGTGACGGCATCGCGCGCATCCACGGTCTCGACAAGGTCCAGGCCGGCGAGATGGTCGAGTTCGCCAACGGCATCAAGGGCATGGCGCTCAACCTCGAAGCCGACAACGTCGGCGTCGTGATCTTCGGCTCCGACCAGGAGATCAAGGAAGGCGACACCGTCAA
>JAGREJ010000150.1 GCA_020446595.1 Novosphingobium sp.
GGACCTGTGCGCATTGAATGCCCTTGCTAATGGCGACATGGTCAGGCTGACCTCAAGGGCAGGGCAGCTTGAAGGCGCGGTCAGGATCGACGACACCCTCAAGGAGGGCACCGTATGGATGAATCATGGTTGGCTGGGACGCAATGTGAACCAGCTTATTGATACGCAGGGCATTGATCCGCTCACTACCCAGCCATTTTTCTCCGCGATTCCCGTCAAAGTGGAGAAACTTCTGCAATAGAGCCGCTAGATCATTGGCTCGCCGCCGCTCGTCATGTCTGCTTTGAGTCGTCGGGTCCGGAGCGGCGGCTTTAATCCAAAAAAAAAAATGGCGAAAGCTCTCCCAAGCCCCGATTACGGATATGAACCATAGGCGGCTTCTGGGGCGCAAGACTACAAGCGCCAATGACCGCATTGTGGTGGCAAGCGGACATTGCTGCTGCGATTACGCGCACCCATTTTCCGATGCGCGATAGGCGAAGTTTTGCACCGCGCCCGGGGTGACATAGCCGACGATGCAGTCGTGTTTGCCACCGGATGCATAGCGCAGCGTAATGCGCCCGCTGCCCTCGCAATCGATAGCCTTGCTAACGGCAAGGCGCTCGCCAGTTCGTTGCAGGGGTGTTTCTGAGCCGCAGAGAAAAAGCGTGGCCGTGACCACGGCGTGCTGCTCATCCTCCACCACGAAGGTATTTTCCACTCGTGAACAAGCCGAGAGCGCAACCAGTAGGGAGAAGGCAAGCCACCTCATCGGCTTAGTATGAGCGTTGCGCCCATTGTCTGCAATGTCGTCGTGTGCAGACAGTCTGCTCTTGGTGACGATCTGGCAAGAATGCGGACAATCGGGCCCGCCGTAGTGTTGCGACGTTTCTGACGTCTGGTCGATGCCGTCAGAAGCGTCAGACCTCCGTTGTGCAGTTTGGAATCTATCCCTCAAGAGTCCGAGGAAACCTTGGGATCGAGCGATGCAGCCATCGGCGATGTCCTTGGCAGGATCTGGAAGCTGTGCTGCCCTTCGGCAGGCAACGGCGCAGAAACGAGCTGGCGCCAGATGCCGAACAGCATGTCCAGCGCGGTCAATACAGGTGTGCTGTGGGACATGGCCAGTGCCGCGCAGATCACCGCTGTGATGGCGAAGGACAGCGCGATAACCATACGCTGCTCGAAGCGGTCTGACAGCCGGCCAAGCGGCCATTGCAGGACCACCCCACCCGCGATCGCGAACCCGATCAGGCTGGCGATCTGGGTGTTCGACATTCCCGGGCGCTGGCCATGGATCGGGCTCATCGTGTAAACGCCCCCAGCGTGAGCCGCGTTGCGACCGTGCCAGCCAAGCCGAGCGGAGATGCACGGTAAAGTTCCGTCAGGTCAGATCGCCCAGTGCCTCGCGCAATTCGCCAAGCCACGGCGAATAGGGCTGCCACGCGCCTTGCCCCTCGCGGTTGATCGGCCTGCGCACCTGTTCCGAACTGGCCGTGCGCACGGCGCGCTCTGTCTGGTGGAAGGCAAGGCATTGGTCTTCGAATGGCAGCCCGAGCCAGTCGAGCATGCGCCGGACCTGGCCTTCGAGATCGTCCAGAACTTCCTCGTGCTGAACGCGCAGCACGCATCCCGGCAGCGCCGCGTCCCAGTGGGCCATCAGGTCGACATAGTCGCGGTAATACTGGCCGATCTCGCGCAAGCCGTAGGTAAATTCCTGCCCCTCGGCGAAGAGCTGCTTGAAGCCGGAAAAGCAGCAATCCAGCGATGCCCTGCGCGCATCGATGATCTTCGCGTTCGGCAGGATCAGATGGATCAGGCCGATATGACGGAAATTGTTCGGCATCTTGTCGATGAAGAACGGCGCGCCCTGCCGATGGATGCACGTTCCTTCGATGTAGTCGCGGCCCATCTGCGCGAGCTGGTCGCCGTCCAAATCGTGCAGCACTTGCGGGTAGAGCGATTGTCCTGCCTTGCCGCCCCGCAGCCGGTGCGCGAGCGCAAGAATGTTGGGAAGCTCCAGCGTGCCATCGATCTGGCTGTGCGAGGCGAGGATCTGTTCGAGCAGGGTCGAGCCGGCACGCGGCAAGCCCAGAATGAAGATCGGATCGGGTGCAGCATGCCCGAGCCCTGCCTTGGCGGCGAACAGCTCTTCCGTGCAGCAGCTTGCCTGCGCCCGCAACTCCGCCGTCATCCGGTCCGCATCGTAGCGCGTCTGGCGGCGCTTGAGCGCGTTGCCCTGCTCGTAGTGGTGGAACGAGGCCTCATACTCGCCGCGATCCTCGTGCGCCTTGCCGAGCGCGAAGCAGAGATGAACCCTGTCCATGAAGGCAAGGTCCGTACGGTCGGCCTGACCTTCCATCGCAGCCAGTTCGTCTTCGCTGAAGCGATAGGTCTTGAGATTGGCCAGCGCATACCAGGCATCGCCGTGATCGGGCTTTGCGGCGATGGCGGCGCGGTAGGCCGCCACGGCCTCGTCGCCCGCTCCGGTGGTCTTGAGCGCGTGGCCTTTCGAGGTGAGCGATGCGGGATCGGCTGGCAATTGCGCGAGCACCGCATCGAACAGGCCAAGCGCGAGGTCATAGTCGCCAGTCTGCATCAGATCGATGGCAAGGTGGGACTGGAACAGCGGGCTTTCGGGATCGCGCTGGTAAAGTGCTTCGGCCTGCTCACGCGCGGACCCGAATTTCTGCCTGCGGCGCAGCACGTCTATGTAGTCGAGCCTCAGTTGGACCGTCTCGGGATCGAACGCGACCGCGCTCTCCAGAAGGAATTCGGCATCGTCGAGAACGCCGAAGCGCATGCCGATCTGCGCCAGCAGGCGCATGCCTTCGATATGGCGCGGATTGGCGCGCAGGAAATGGCGGCAGATTTCCTCGGCGCGCAACAGGCGGCCTTCGTGAAGGTGATGGCTGACAGCGACCAGTTCGCGCGGCAAGGCGGCGATCCGGTCGGCCTGCGTTCTGGCCGCTACGGCCTCTGCTGGCCGACCGGTCGACGCGAACAGGTCTGCCTGCGCGCGCCAGCTCGCTTCCAGTGCCGGGTTGTAGCGCACCGCGCGGGCATAGGCAGCGAGTGCTGGCTCCACCTTGCCTTGCGCGCGGGCGAGATGGCCTTCTTCCTGCCATGCCCTGCCATATTCGGGCGAGGCGAAGTGGAGCCGGGCCAGATAGGCGCCCGCCTCGTCGAAACGCTTGGCATAGCGGCAGGCGACTGCGGCCAGATAGAGAGCTTCGGGATCGTCGGGGCGCTGCGCGAGCACCGTGCTGGCGAGGCCCGCCGCTTCCTCGAAGCGCCCTTCCTGCACCGCCTTTTGCGCGCGGCGGAGTGCATCCGCAGTCTGGCTTTCATCCATCGCCATGACGAAACCCTGCCAGACTCGCAAAGCGGCAGGCAAGGCCCCAAGTCTCCTCCGAAGCCCGCCTGCCGCTTGCTATCATTGCTCCGGCGTCAGTAGTCGAAGGACACTCGCATGCCGATCGTGCGCGGACGGTTGGTGATGATCCGCGCCCGGTCATAGACGAAATTGCCCGAAATCTGGGCGCGTTCGTCGAACAGGTTGTCGGCAAACACCTCGAAACTCCAGGCGTCGGCAGTGACCCCGGCGCTCAGCGCCACCGTAGTGTAGCTGTCGAGCTTGAGCTTGTTGATCTCGATGATATCCGTGAACTTGGATGCCGAATGCACCACCTGCGGCATCACGTGGGCCCGCAGGGTGTCGGAGAGATCCCATTCGTAGCGCATGCGCAGATTGCCCTGAAACGATGGTGCGAAGGCCAGATCGCCGCCTCTGAGCACGTCATCGGTAGGCGTCAGCACTTTCGTGATCTTCGTGTCGAGGAACGAGAAGGCGCCAGCCAAGGTGAAGCCCGACAGCGAATAGGGCGCAATGGCGAAATCGCCTTCCAGACCGTAGATCCGGGCATCGGCCGCATTGTCCGAGAAGAACAGGTTGACGATGCTGGGATCGAAAATCGTGGTCTGCAGGCGGCTGATATCGACATAGAAGGCGCTGCCGTTGAAGCGCATCTGGCGGTCGAACAGCTCGGTCTTCCAACCAATTTCGTAATTGCGCACCTTGTCGGTCTCGAGCTCGTAGGGAACGATGTAGTCACCCGGCCCCTGCGCGCCGCCCGGCCGGTTGAGCAGGCCGGGACGGAAGCCTTCGGAATAGGTGGCATAGAGCAGCACGTCCTCGCTGGGGGTGTAGGTCACCGTGCCCTTGAAGATGACACCGCTGGTCTTGGCCTTGTCGGGCGCGCCCACTGCGTTGCCCTTGGCATAGATCGCGCTGATGTTGGTGCCGGCGCGCTGGACATCGATCCGGTCGTCCGGCGCCACGCTCGTATTCGGACCGAAGACCGGCGAGCGCAGGTTGAAGAACGAAGAATTGGCACTGCCCTCGAAATCGACCTTCACGTTGTAGTATCGCGCGCCGAGCGTGACCGCGAGAGTATCGGGAACCACGTCGAGCGTCGCTTCCCCGAAAAAGCCGAACTGCTTGTCGGTCCGCTTGATGTCGTTGCGGAAGCCGACGCCCGAAGGGAATGGGCCGGGCAGACTGAAATAGCCGTCGGCGGCATTGCCCACCGCGCCCGTGACGGCTGTGTCGGTCAGCGGATAGTTCGGCAGGAAGCCGGTGGTCACGCCATCCGAGCCGCGCACGTCCTGCGACAGGTAATAGAAGTCGTTCCGCTCCTTGAGGGTGAGGTCGGAATAGAACCCGCCAAGCGTTGCGCGGAATCGTGCGTTCTGCGGCGTGTTGATCCGGAATTCCTGCGTGAACACCGTCGTGTCGGAATTCGACTGCACGAATTGCCTGGGCGCCTGACAGGTCGGGTTGGCCGGGGCCGAGCTGACATAGGTCGGATAGACCACGGCCGTGTCGCACATGTAATAAGGCAGATACTGCCCGACGAACAGGTAGTCGGTGTAATCGACCCGCTGGCTCGTCTCGCGGTCGGTATAAGCGCCGGTGTAGAGCAGTTCGAGCGCGCCGAGGCGGCCCTCGACCGTCCAGCTTGTGTTCGAGAAATCGTCGGCGATCCTGTCGTCCGAGAATCGCTGGATTTCCAGATCGTCGAGGCCGAGTTCGGGATCGGCGAAGAACACGCCGTCGGAATCGACATATTGGCGGGTGTGCGAAACCGACACTCGCCAGTCGGGCGTTGGCTCGTAAAGCGCCGATACGCGGAAGCCCACGTAGCGCGTGTCATTGAAATCCTTCTCCACCAGCGCCGAGTTCTCGGCAGGCAGGAAGGTCACGCCGGAAAGGTCGGCGGTGGACTGGAACCCGGCGCGACGGGCGCTGACCGGAACGCCATTGGCGCGCACCGTGCCCTCCGGCCTGAAGCGACCGGACTCGGCGAAGGTGCGGGTTCCCGGCACGTTATCGATATAGCCGCCCTGATCGTCGATGAAGCCGACCGCGCGCAGTGCGAGACTGTCCGAAAGCGGCAGGTTGAGCATCAGCTCGCCCTTCCAGCTTTCCTCGCCGCTCTTGGTGAAGGAAAGGCCAGCCTTGGCGCTCGCGGCGAATTCGCCGAGACGCGGCTTGTTGGTGATAAGGCGCACCGTGCCCGCCTGCGAGCTGGCGCCGAACAGCGTGCCCTGCGGTCCGGCGAGAACCTCGATCCGTTCAAGGTCTGCGGCATAGACATCGAGATTGCGTCCCGGCTGCGACAGCGGCTGTTCGTCGAGATAGAGCGCGACGTTCGGGGCCAGACCGGCAACACCTGCGGTTGCCAGGTTGGGCGTGGTCGAGGCAAGACCGCGCACGTAGATCGTGCTTTGTCCCGGCCCGCCGCCGCCCGCGGTCACATTGGGCAGCAGTTCGAGGTAATCCTCGAATGTATCGACGCGCAGTTCGTTCAGAGCCTCCGCGCCGATGGCGTTGATCGAGACCGATACGTCCTGAAGGTTTTCGGTGCGTTTGGTCGCGGTGACGACGATTTCGCCAATCCCGCCCTGGCCTCCCTGCGGCTGTTCCTGCGCCATGGCGGGAGCGGCGAGAGCCACGGCCAGCGCGCTGAATGAAGCACCGCTGCGAAAGGTAAGCATGTCAGGTTTCCCCCTGTTTCTGTCACTGCCGATGGATGGTGATTTCGCGCATTATCGCCCGCGCAGCGGGTCGACGATTTGAACGGAGTTCAATCCGTAAAATAATGCACTTTCGGAAAATGAGAATCCGATTCCGGCACGTGCCAGCTAGCAAACAGGGAATTTTATTTCCAGTGAGACAATGAGAATCTGTGGATTTTTATGTCGTGTTGCAAATCGACAACATTGCCGCTATCGCGATTTTTGAGTCATTTTTTGCCAAGTCAGATGTATAAAATATTTTTCGATACATAAATAAACTGACGGTAAAATTGAAATATATCTCATATTTTTACTTGTTATATTTATAAAGAGCGACCGACGTGGCAAGTACCCCCGATGCGCCGGGCAATTCTCCGGGCAATTTCAACCCGGTAGTCTTTTTCGCGGCCGTTGCGGTCATTGCGCTGCTGATCCTGTTCTCTGTCGTCAACGCCAGCCTGGCGGCAGACAGTTTCGGGGCAATCCAGGCCTTCGCCACGCATAATTTCGGCTGGTTTCTGGTTCTGGTCGTCAACGTGCTGTTGGGCTGTGCGGGCCTGATGGCGTTCACCCGGATGGGGGAGGTCAGGCTGGGCGGCCGCGAGGCAAGGCCCGAATACAGTCGCCTGACCTGGTTCGCGATGCTGTTCAGCGCCGGCATGGGCATCGGCCTGCTGTTCTATGGCGTGGCGGAGCCTGTGCTGCATTTCTCGAACCCGCCGTTGACGGCATTCTCGAACCCCGAGGCGGCAGCGCAGCAGGGGCTGCTTCGCAACGCGCAGCATGCGATGGGCCTGACCTTTCTGCACTGGGGGCTGCACGCCTGGGGCATCTACGCGGTGATCGGCCTTGGCCTCGCCTATGTCGGGTACAATCGCAAGATGGGACTCAGTATCGGCGCGTTCCTCAAGGCGGCCTATCCCCGGATTCCCGATCTGTTTGTCGACGTGATCGACGTGCTCGCCATCACGGCCACGGTGTGTGGCGTTGCCGCGTCGCTGGGTTTCGGCGCGACGCAGATCAATGCCGGGCTCGGGCTGCTCGCCGGAGTGCCGGACAACAACCTTTCCCGATCGATTGTCATCTTCATCATTACCATGCTGGCCACGATCTCGGTCGCGCTGGGACTGGACAAGGGAATCCGCCGCCTGTCCGAAGTGAACATGGTGCTGGCTATCGGTCTTGCGCTGTTCGTCCTGATCGCAGGGCCGACGGTCTTCCTGCTCGATTCCTATGTCCAGAACATCGGCTACTACCTGCAACGCTTCGTCTATTTCTCGACCTGGACCGAGGCCTACAGCGCCGCCGACTGGCAAAGTAGCTGGACGATTTTCTACTGGGCCTGGTGGATCAGCTGGTCGCCGTTCGTGGGAATTTTCATCGCGCGCATTTCCTATGGCAGAACGGTGCGCGAGTTCATTGGGGGTGTGCTTCTGGTGCCGACCCTGTTCACCTTCGCCTGGATGACGATCTTCGGCGACAGTGCGCTTTACATCGAATTGTTCGCTGCAGGCGGTCTGTCGGACGCTGTGAACCAGAGCATGCCAGATGCGCTGTTCGCCTTCCTCCATCACTATCCCATGAGCCAGATCGTATCCGGCGTTGCGGTGATTATCGTGGCGACCTTCTTCGTTACCTCGGCGGACTCCGGCGCGCTCGTCACCGCGATGATCGCTTCGGGTGGAAACCACCACGCGGGTTTCGCGCCGCGCGTGACATGGGCTGTCGCCATGGGCGCGCTTGCCGGGTCGCTGCTGTGGTCCGGCGGGTTCGGCGCACTCCAGACCGCAGCAATTGTGACTGGTTTGCCCTTCGCGCTCGTCCTGCTTGTCCTGGCGATAGGTTTGCTCAAAATGCTTCGTTCAGACGTGGCTAGCGGGCATGGACCAGGGCCAGATGAACCCTAGCGGGCTGGATGGCATCGTCTTGAGCCGGGCGGGGCAACGTCCATCGGACATTGGGCCGTCATCGTGCCAGCCGATTTCGCCGATCCCGCGCCGATCGAAGGTGATCCCGATTGCCTGTTGCTGTTCGTGCCCACAGGGCTGACACTGCCCGCGCTGCTCCTGACGGCCAGCTAACCCCGGCCTGCATTGTGGGTGTGAGCATCGCTTCGCCGGAAGCGGCCTTGCAGAACGCCCTAGACGCCGCCGGGGCATTGTCGTCCACAAAAACATTCAGATTATTGGCGAATCAACGCTCAATTTCATGAAGGTTTTTATGAGGGACGGTGAGGGCGCCCTCTTAAATCCCTAAATAAATCAGTATTTTAACGGGATAATTGGCGGAGACGGAGGGATTCGAACCCTCGGTACCCTGATAGAGTACGGTTCCTTAGCAGGGAACTGGTTTCAGCCACTCACCCACGTCTCCGGATCGCACGTCAGGCTTACACCGCATTCTGCAGGTTACCTGGAGCCTGCCCTCTCACGGGCTGGAATCAAGGCATTCCCGCACGATGCACCGACCGCGAGCGGCGGGCTATAGCGAGCCGCATTGTCCGCTTCAAGGGGCCGCCGACCGTTCGCGCACCTGGGCTTGCGCTCAGTAGCTGATCCCCTTTGCAGCCAAGCGCTCGTGAAGGGCTGGATCGACGGCGGCTTCGTGGGCCTCTCTCAGCTGGACGATGGAAGCGAGCGGAGCCTCAATGTAGTGGATCGCGCGCCAACCTTCGGGCTTGCGCCGCAGCACCATGGATATGCGCACCGGGCCGCCGAAGGGCTTCGGGTAAAGCCGGTTGCCGGGGATATAGGTGCTCCAGTTCGCGTGGTAGAACGCGATGGCGACGTCGCTGCCCGCCTGTATCGCGGTCAGGTCGCGCCAGGTCACCAGCCGTTCGGACTGCGAACGATCCACACCCCAGTAGGCAAGTATGCGTTCCCAGCCATGGCGGGGCTCGCTTTCCTCGGCGAGGTACAGCACGTCCTGCTCGTCCTCGTCCCACAGGGCGCGCATCGCGGGAACGTCATAGCGGTTCCATGCCTCGAAGTAGGCGTCGAGAAACGCGGTCAGTTCTTCGTGGAGACTCTTGGTCATCGATCAGGCTCCCAGCTTGCGCAGTTTCAGGGGGCGGCGCGGAATGCTGACCGTCTTCTGAAGTGTGTAGAACATTTCCGCGGATCGCCCGCCTTCCGCGCCGACGCCGGACTCGCGAACTCCGCCGAACGGGGCGTGAAGGTCGCGCATCATCGGGGTGTTGCACCAGATCGTTCCGGCGGAGATGCGCTCCTGCGCGGCCATGATCCGCTCGATGCTGCGCGACCAGGCATAGCCGACCAGCCCGAAGCGGGACTCGTTGGCGATCCGGTAGGCTTCCTCGTCGGTGTCGAAGACCATCAGCGAGGCGAAGGGACCGAATATCTCTTCCTGGCACAGGCGGTGGCTGTTCGAATCCACCTCGGCCACGGTCGGGCTGAAGTAGAAGCCCTTGTCGAAACCGGGCGCACGCTCGCCGCCGACCAGCACGCGGGCATCGTTGTCCAAGCCTTCCGGCACGAAACTCATGACGTGATTGTAGTGGTTGCGGTTGGCCAATGGGCCGATTTCGGTGGCGGGATCGCGAGGGTCGCCCACCCGGACCTTGCGGGTGCGTTCGACCATGGCCTCGATGAAATCCTTTGCGATGCCGCGCTGGACGAGGATGCGCGATCCGGCGAGGCACTGCTGCCCGTTGTTGCTGAAGATGCCGATCAGTGCGCCGTCGAGCGCCTGTTCGAAATCGGCGTCGTCGAACACGATGTTCGCCGATTTGCCGCCCAGTTCCATGATCGAGGGTTTCAGGTGCTCGCCGGCCGCGGCCATGATCGCGCGACCGGTGCGGGTGCCTCCGGTGAACGAGATGCAATCGATGTCGGGGTGCCGTACCAGCCGGTCGCCAGTGCTTGCGCCGTATCCGTTGACAAGATTGACGACGCCCGGCGGCAGGCCGGCGCCCTGAATCACTTCGATCAGGCGTGTGAGGCCGAGCGGCGCATGTTCGGCCGGCTTGAGAACACAGCTGTTTCCGAAGGCGATGGCGGAGACGACTTTCATCGAGCCAAGCGCCAGTGGCGAGTTCCAGGGCGAGATGAGCCCGGCAACCCCCTTCGGTTCGCGCCGGACGAAGGTGAGATAGTCGCTCTCCTGCTCGTAGAGTTCGGAGACCATCTGCCCGATGTAGTCGGCGAAAAAGCGGAAGTTGTTTGCCGAACGGACGATCTGCCCGTTGCGGATCGCGCTGTAAGGAATGCCGGTGTTGGAGCATTCGATGTCCGCGATTTCGTCGGCAGCCGCGTCGATTGCGTCGGCACAGGCACGCAAGACCTTCTGTCGGTCTTCGACCGACATGCAACGCCAGTCACCGCGCTCGAAGGCAGCCCTGGCGGAAAGAACCGCCCTGTCGACAAGTTCGTCCTCCGCTTCGTTGATTTCCGCAATCACTTCCTCGTTGGCAGGATCGACGACGGGGATGGGGCGTCCCGCGCCAGTCACGGCTTCGGAATCGATGATCGCTGTCGGTGGAGTCGTCATGTAGCTTTCCCGGTTGGTTTGGTTGTGGCCTCCACAAGGCGCGGCTCCCATTCGGCCTGTGAGGGCAGGGGTATGCCAGCGACTTCGCACAGTTTCAGGGCGAGGCAGTA
>JAGREJ010000151.1:0-1911 GCA_020446595.1 Novosphingobium sp.
GGCCGCGCCGCTTCGAGCGCCTGTGCATCGCCGCCGACCATCAGCGTGAGGTCGCCGCGCGCAGTATCATCGGGACCGCCGCTGAAACAGGCATCGAGCACTTCGACGCCTTGCGGCGCGCGCTCGCCCAGTTCGCGCGCCAGCGCCGGCGAGCCGGTCGTGTGCACGGCCAGGACGCTGCCCGGCCTCATCGCGGCCAGCGTGCCGCTGTCGAACATTACCTCGCGCACCTGCGCATCGTTGAACAGGCACAGGCACAGGACATCGCAGTTTGCGGCGATCACGCCATAGTCGGCCACCATGGCCGCACCTTCGGCTGCGACATCGTCCTTGCCCTTGCCGCGATCGTAGGCAGAAAGATCATGTCCCGCGCCGAGCACCCGCAGCGCCATTTCCTTGCCGATTTCACCCAATCCGATCCAGCCGACCTTCATGCCTGTCCTTCCCCTTACTCTCTTTACCGCGCCAGCAGCGCCCGCGACGCCTCGGCCCCGTCAAGGTTGGAATTGATGCGCTCCACGACCTTCCAGCCCTCGTCCGTGCGTTGCCAGTTCCAGCGGTTGGCCGACACGCGCGCAACCCAGAACCGGTCCGCCTCCGGGTCCCAGCGAATGTTGAGGGCATAGCTGCGACCGGTGGCCTTGTCGCCGCCGATCTCGACATGCGGCACAGTCAGCACATGGGCGCAACCGTTGTGGATCAGCGACTGGTGCCCCTCGCCGTTGACCATGCCCTTGATCTGGTCCTCGCCCTCCATTGTGAAAGTCAGCTCTCCGCCGACCACCGCGAAAGTGCCATCCCCGGTCCAGATACTCGCCGTCTCGTCCGCCGAGCCGCTGTCCACCGAAGGACCGTATTGCGCCACAAGTTGCGTCAGATCGCGGTGATCCTCCAGCGCCCGCACGCGGGCCTTCAGGGTCGCCAGTTCGTCCTTCAGGGCCTGTAATTCGTCCATCCCGCCTATCTCCATGGCTGCACGACGATCCGCGGCGGCGCATTGGCGTCGCGAGCATCGTCGATCGACTGCGGCATGTCGTCGAGGCCGATCACCCGGCCCGTCATCGGCGTCACGTCGATCCTTCCCGACATCACCTCCTCGAGCGCCTCGTTCCAGTGCGTCACCGATGGCCCGCCGCCGAAATGCATGTTGAGCCCCTTGCGCTTGGCGGTCATGGTGTGGAGATGCTCGCCCTCGGGTGGGCCGCCGGCTGACAGGATGCGTGTTCCACGCTCGCACGATCGCACAATCGAGTTGAGCACGCCGGGAATGCCAACGCATTCGAACGCCACGCATTTCTTCACGTCCGCGCCACCGAACAGCGGCTGGATGGCGTCCTCGCCATAGGCGAGATCGCGCCACGCCCTGTAGGGCGATTCCTGCGCCGGATCGACGACCCTGTCCGCGCCCATGGCCAGAGCGGATTGCCGACGCGCTTCCACGAAGTCTGCGGCCACGATCGGGCCAACGCCCAGCCGTCTGAGCGATGCGATGACGGCAAGCCCGATCGCGCCGCAGCCGATCACCAAGGCGACTTCGTCGGCCTGCATGTTCGCGGTATTGGCATAGTGCCAGCCGACCGAGATCGCATCGGCAAGCGCGACAATCTCGTCGGGCAGTGGACTGTCGACCACGCGCGTCACCGCTTCGCTCATCAGGAAATATTCGCCGAAGCCGCCCGGCACCCCAGGACTGTAGCCGATCACCCGCGCGCCCTGCGGCGTTATCAGGACCGGGATCGAGCTGACCCGCGTGCCCTTGGCCCACTTGCGCTCGGTCTCGGGACCATAGTCGACGATCTCGGCGACATATTCGTGGCCCATGACGATGTCGCGGTCGGGATCGTAATTCGACAGCCCGGAATCGTCGTCCGCATCGGCTTCGGGATGGTCCATGAAGTGCAGGTCCGACGC
>JAGREJ010000151.1:1965-6466 GCA_020446595.1 Novosphingobium sp.
TCGCGAACCTCGATCTTCCCGCCCCGCAATACGGCTGCGCGCATCATTGCTCTCCCGCGATCAATTTCGAGTCACTATGACCCGTAAATAGACACAAGGCAAGTGACCGGCGCCGCGATCATGGCCGCAGCAATCGCAGGATCAGGTCTATGGTCCGGTCCGGCGCTTCCATCCGGTTGCCGAGCGAAGCCGCGTAGATCTTGTAGAGGATCGCCCCGACCAGCATGTCGAACACATCGTCGGGGTCGAGCGTGCGATCGACTTCGTCTTCGCCTGCGGCCTCGAGGATCGCGTTGAACTGCGGTCGCGCGGTCCGCCAGGCCCGCTCGGCGCGAGAACGGTCGGCGGTCGCCGCGTGATATTCCGAAACAAGCGCGGGCACGGCCGCGAGCGCAACCGGGGTGGAGAATGTGGCGCGATAGGCCGCGACAAAGCTGGCAATGTCGCGCCGCAGATCGCCGGTCGGCTCGAGCGAAACGGCATCGAGGCCGGGAAAGATCGCCTCCTCGATCATCTCGATGCGCGAGGGCCAGCGGCGGTAGATGCTGGCCGGACGCACATTCGCGCGCCGCGAAACGGCCTGGATAGTCGTGGCATTGAAGCCTGCCTCGGCAAGCAGCGCGCGCGTGGCAGCGATCACCCGATCATCGATCTCGTGCTTGCGCGGACGGCCGCGGGTCGAACCAGCCTTCTCCTTCATTCGCGGAACGCAGCGCCCGCAGCATACATCTGCTCCACGGCATCGGCACGATCCATCGCGCCAAGCGCCTTGGCCATTTGGTCTCCGCCCGCGTAGAGCACCGGCCCCTTGTCGAGCGCGGCAAGTCCCTGCTCCACGATGTCTTCGGGCCTGTCGCCCATACCGCCCATTCCGTAATTGCGCGCGTTGGCGGGTGTGTCTGTCATGCCCAGAACATGCGAGAGGACGTGCACGCCGTGCGGGCGCAACTCGTGCCACAGCGCCTCGCAGAACATCGTCGAAAAGGCTTTCGAGCCGCTATAGACGGCAAGGCCCGGATTGCCGCAGAGATAGGCACCCGAGCTCATGACCACGATCCCGCCACGCCCGCGTTTCTTCATCGTGCCGCCAAGGGCATGGACCAGCGCCATCATCGTCGAGACATTGACCGCCGCCAGACCCTGCGCGAATTCGAGATCGCCATCGACGAAATCGCCGGTCCGGGCGCTGGCTCCGGCATTGTAGACCAGCAGGCCGACCTCGCGGTTTCCGGTAAGGTCCAGCACCTGCGCGGCCGCGTCGGGCGCCGACAGATCGACGCTTCGCGCCAGAACCTCGCGCTCCGGGAAGGCGTCACGCACGCGCTGAGCCGTCTCTTCCAGCGGCCCCACCTTGCGCGCGACCAGCGCCACGTCGAGGCCGCGACTGGCCAATTCCATGGCATAGGCCGAGCCCACGCCCTCCGATCCGCCGCAGATCACGGCCATGGGGCCGTAGCGTTCAGCAAAATCCATGCTGGCCTCCCTCGCTCAGGCCGGTGCCTGCTCGACCGCGCCGAGCAGGGCGTAACTGGGATCGCTGCGGTCGCGCGCGCCTTCTGTCGGATAGGCCGACATCGCCACGGGTCGCACTTCGTCCATATTGGAGAGAAAGCGCCTCTCGGAAATGCGCCATTCGCCATCGCGCTTTTCCCACTTGTCGAGATAACGGCCGATGCTGTGGATCTCCATCACCGTGTCGCCTTCGCCAGGGATGCGGCCATGCATGGTGACATAGGTCTCGCTGCCGGCCCTGTCGCCATCGATGCGGATCGAGACATTGCTGATCTTGTGATTGGTCGAGATCATCGGCGCGTGCGACTGGTGAACCCAGTCGACGAATTCGTGCCCCGTGCCCTTGAAGATTTCGCCATAGTCGGCAGGCGCATCGGGGTGGAACACGGTGTAGCCGAGCGGGTCGTCCATGCGGTCCATGGCCCGGCAATAGTCGTTGAGGCGCTCGGTGATCGCCTGCTTGGCGAGCAGTTCGGATAGTGCCTTGTCGCTGTCCATTTTACGTCCTCTCTCCGTGTGCGATTATGGCTTGATGATGATGCGCGGCGGGGCCTCGGGGCCGGAAGCGCGAGCAAGCGCCTCGGGAACCGCGTCGAGCCCGATCACCTCGCCAACAATCGGGCGCACGTCGATGCGGCCCGAGCAAACCTCGTCCATCGCCTCGTTCCAGTCGTGCATCTGCGGCCCGCCGCCGAACTGGATGTTGAGCCCCTTGCTGTGCGCGGTTACCGAATGGATGTGGTCGCCGTCGGGGCAGCCGCCTGCGCTCAGGATGCGCGTATCGCGCTCGCAATTGATGATGATCTCGTCGAGCACGCCGCCCACGCCCACGCATTCGAACGCAACGCAATTGGGCAGGTCAGTTGCGCCGAACATGCCGACGACATGGTCGGGATCGCCGTAGGCAACCTCGCGCCAACCTGCATAGGGCGAAACTTTGGCGGGATTGATGAGCACGTCCGCACCCATCTGCCTTGCGATCTCGAGCCGCTTGTCGCTGAAGTCGGCAATGACGATCGGGCCGATCCCCCTGCGCTTGAGCGCGGCGACGACCGAAAGCCCGATTGCGCCTGCACCGATGACCAGCGGAATGTCCTTGGGCGTCATCGCCGCCTTGCGGACATAGAACCAGCCGACCGCCATCGCGTCCGAAGTGGAGACCAGTTCGGATGGCAGGTCGGTCTTGACGACTTGCGTGATGACTTCCGACATCAGGAAATATTCGCCCATGCCGCCAAGCGCATCGGGTGAGTAGCCGGTGATGCGAACAGCATCGGGATTGATCAGCACGGGCGTCGAGCTGACCCTTGTTCCCGCTTTCCACTTGCGCTCGGTCTGCGGGCCATAGTCGACGATTTCGGCGCAGAACTCATGGCCCATGACCATGTCCGCGTTTTCGTCGTAGTTCCAAAGGCCCTGGCCCTGCTCCATCACCTGCTCGGGATGGGCCATGAAGTGCAGGTCCGAGGCGCAGATGCCGCAAGCTAGCGACCTGACCAGAATTTGCCCGTCGCCCGGTTCGGGAATCGGGATCTCCTTCACCGTCACTTGCCTGTTGCGAAGGACTGCTGCCCGCATCGTTCACTCTCCGACACAATTACGAGTCGAGGTAACTCTAAATTAGGCGTCACGCAAGCATGCGACGACAATGCCAGCGATCCGGCAGGTCAGGGCTTGTAGCAATACTTCGCGGCGATCAGCGGCAGCTCCCATGCTTCGACAATGCCGGGTCCGGCCGCGCAAACCGCAGGGATGGCATGGACCGCGGACATCGCAGTCACGAGCCCACCGCCGGTGGTGTCGCCCTCCCGATCGAACACGCAGCGGATGTTGGGCGTGCCCTTGATCTCGATGACATAGCCCTCGCCCTGCCAGTCGGGCTCCATCGCATCGCCCAGCCGCCACATGGTCGAAAGGCCGATCGCCGCCTTGCCCTGGACCATGACCGAATAGGTCATCTTGGAACCGCAGACCATGCCCGTTGCAATGTCCATGTAGCCCAGTTGCAAATCGCGCGTCGCCACCCCGAATTCGACATCGAAGGCGATCTCGTCGAAGTCGATGCCAAGGCCTCTCGCCATCATTTCGGCGGCGTCCTCGAACACCAGCGAACGTTCGCGGAACGCCGCGGCAATCCCCGGTGCATCGGGCGGACCGCCGTAGCCAAGCGCGCGCCAGGTTTCCGCCGACGCATATTGCGTGGCATCAACCGATTCGAGCACCTCAATGTGGCTGAAGTCCGCGCATTGCGCCGACATCACAAGGCCGACCGCGTTGAACAGGCCCGGATTGATGCCGCTGCCGTGCAGCGTCGCTCCACCGGCCTGTGCCGCCGCCTTCAACCGATCGACCGCGGCCTGTCCATAGGAGCGGCCGGTGATGAAATTGGCGGTCGAAATGACGTTGATGCCCGCTTCGAGCAGGCGGGCCATGGCCTCCACGTCCCAGACCAGCGGCATATAAAGCACGCAGTCAGGCTTGGCGGCGATGATGTCTTCGATCCTGTTGGTGGCGACCACGCCGGTCGTGTCGGCTCCGATCAGCTCGCCCACGTCCTTGCCGACTTTTGCCTCGCCGTGCGCGAAACAGGCAACCAGTTCGAAGTCCGGATGCTCGATCACCTTGCGCGCTGCCGCCGCGCCGACCGGCCCGGTCGCCCATTGGGCAATTCTCAATTTCATGCTGTTCACTCTCCCTAAATTCTGGTCACACCGGTGGCGGAGCCTGGCCAAGTCCCTCGGGCAGGGGCGCTCGGGCATAGACGAACACGCGCCGGACAAAGCGCCATTGGCCCTGCTCGCGCCGCAGCACATCATGATAGCGGCCGGTTGCGACAACCGGACACGGCTCGTCCGGCTCGCCAACAGTCAGCGCGATGGCATCGGCCCACGAGTGTGCATCATCGCCTTGGCCTTCGATGATCGGCGTAAAAGTGAGATGCTTGACCATTTGCGGCTCGGGCGGCTCGATCTGCTCGAAACCCGCGACG
>JAGREJ010000152.1:0-5498 GCA_020446595.1 Novosphingobium sp.
CTGGAAAACATCAAGCCGGAAGTTGCCGCGAACGCCAGCACGCCCGTCTCCACTACCGCTACGCTCAGCGCGAGGAACTGATCCATGGCACCCAACAACAACGCGCTGCGCGAACGCATCCCCTCCGATCTCGATCGCGACCCGCGCGACGGCATGGGCGAAGGCGCGGAGATCATCGATCTCGCCACGCGCAATGTCCTGCCCACGGTTGCCCGCAAGAAGCGCAGCGACAGCATCGGCCTGATCGGCGGCATAGCATTTGTCGCCGCGCTCGGCGCGTTCACGCTGTGGTCGATGGATGCGGCGCGCAACGGGCCGCAGCCGAAGCAGGCCGCAAATACGCCTGCACAGCAGGCACAGGCCCCTGCCGCCCCGACAGCAGCCGCACCGGCTCAGCAGCCGCAAGCGCCTGCCGCCCCTGCCAGCCAGCCGCTTTCAACGCCCGCGCCCTCCCCCGTGCTCGCCAACGATCCGGGCGAGCGCGCCGCGCTGGCGCCAATGGGCAATCCCCATGCCAGCCCGACCGTCGTGTTCGACATCGGCGGCGTGTCGGTGCCCGCAGCGGCGATCACCGCAACGAGCCCCACCGGCGAGACATCGACAGGCAATTCCAACGAGGATTTCGCGGCGCGTCTCGGCCTGACGCCGGGCGGCACCAAGGCGACGGCGCGCGCGACGTTCGATCCGCGTACGACCGTTACGCAGGGCACGCTGATTCCCGCCATCCTCGAAACCGCCATCGACACCGACGTGCCCGGCTACGTGCGCGCCATCGTCTCGACCGATGTCAAATCGTTCGACGGCGCGCGCACGCTGGTTCCGCGCTCCTCGCGGCTGATCGGGCAATACAAGTCGGGCCTCACCGCCGGACAGAAGCGAGCCTACGTCATCTGGACAAGGCTGATCCGGCCCGACGGGGTTTCGGTCGATATTGCGTCGCCCGCCGTCGGGTTCGACGGTCAGGCGGGTCTTTCCGGAAAGGTCAAGTCGCACTTCTTCGAACGCTTCGGTTCGGCGATGCTGCTCTCGGTCATTGGCGGTCTTTCGACTCTCGGCGGCAACGCCAGCGTGGTGATCGGCGGTGGCGGACAATCGGCGGCGGCAGCGGCAGTCAACCAGTCGGGCCAGGTCGGCCCGACCGTGCGCGTGCGCCAGGGCGAGCCGATCCGCGTGTTCACCGCCAAGGACCTCGACTTCTCGAAGGTCTCGTAGGACTGGCCCGATGAGCGCCGACATTCTTCCGATCCAGAACGCCGTCGGCGATACGAACGGGCCGATTCCACTGGCGCGCAGCGTCTATCTCGATGCCTACCTCGCGCCGCTCCGGCCATGGCTGGAGCGCGAAAGCGTGACCGAAATTCTGGTCAACCGTCCGGGCGAGGTGTGGATCGAAGATGCCGCCAAACCGGGCATGCAGCGCATCGAGCTTCCGGAAATCACAGACGAACTCCTTCAACGCCTTGCCGAACAAGTCGCACGGGTCAGCCATCAGGGCATCAACCGCGAGCATCCACTGCTTGCCGCGACGCTGCCTGCAGAGGGCCATCAGGCAGGCGCGCGTATCCAGCTGGTCGGTCCGCCCGCCACGCGGCGTCACTGGGCACTGGCGATCAGGCGGCACCGGCTGCTCGACCTCGCGCTCGATGCCTACGATCGCGGGCCGATTGCCGCTCCCGCACCCGTGATCGCGCCCGATCCCAATGCCGAACCGATAGCTTTCCTGCGCCATGCCATCGCGCATCGCCGCACGATCCTGATCTCGGGCGGCACGTCGAGCGGCAAGACCACCTTCCTCAACGCGATGATGCGCGAGATTCCGCCCTCAGAACGCGTGGTGCTGGTCGAGGACACAGCCGAACTGAAGCTTCCGGGAGCCAACGGCCTGGGCCTCATTGCCGTAAAGGGCGAACTGGGCGAGGCGCGAGTCTCCGCCAATGACCTGTTGCAGGCTGCCCTGCGGCTCCGGCCCGACCGGATCGTGCTCGGCGAATTGCGCGGGCATGAGACCGTTAGCTTCCTGCGCGCAATCAACACCGGCCATCCCGGCTCGTTTTCGACTGTTCACGCCAACAGCCCACGCGGCGCGCTGGAACAGATCGCCCTGATGGCGATGCAATCGAACATCGGCCTGACTCGCGCCGAAACGCTGGCCTATGCCGCCTCTGTCATCGACATTGTCGTTCAGCTCGACCGGATCGACGGCAAGCGCGGCGTGGCCATGATTGCCGAAAGCGCCTCGTTCGGTTTTGGCGGCGGCGGGGCCGTCTAGCACCGCCACCTTCCTTGACGAATGCGCGAGCAGCGTGCTGATCTCGGCGACCATGGCATCATGGGGGGAGCCGAGCATGACCGATCGCGAAGCGAAATCACCTGCCACATCAGGCAATCGGCCCGCTGAAACTGCCGCACTCGATGTCCTCATCGTGGGAGCCGGTTTCGGCGGGCTGGCGGCGCTGCACAGGTTTCGCGACGAAAAGGGTTACTCGGTGCGGCTGATCGAGGCGGCAAGCGGCGCCGGTGGTGTCTGGTACTGGAATGGCTATCCAGGCGCGCGTTGCGATGTCGAAAGCCTGCAATATGCGCTTGCCTTCTCGCCCGACCTCACAAGGGAATGGAACTGGACCGAACGATTTGCCGCGCAGCCCGAAATTCTCGCCTATATCGACTACGTAGTCGATCGCTTCGATATGGCGAAGGACATGCGGCTCGAAACGCGCGTGACGTCTGCCCGCTATGACGCTGCGAATGCCCGCTGGAAGGTCGAGACGGATCGTGGTGACCGCTATGACGTGCGCTATCTCGTCATGGCGACCGGACCGCTCTCGACGCCTTACACTCCGCCGTGGCCGGGCCAGGACGAATTTACCGGCCAGATCTATCACACCGGGCGATGGCCTCGAGAGCCGGTCGATTTGAAAGGCAAGCGGGTGGCGATCATCGGCACGGGCTCGTCCGGTGTTCAGGCGGCAACCGCGATCAGCAAGGAAGCCGGACACCTTTTCGTGTTCCAGAGGACGCCGCATCATATCGTGCCCGCGGCAAATCGCCCTCTGCCAGACGATGAACAGGACGCGGTGAAGAATCGCTTCGCGGAACTGTATGCCCAATGGACCGCGACACCCGCAGGCATGGCCTGGCGCTCGCTGCCGACAGACGACCCGGTCGTCACCGGCGACAAGTCCGCGCTCGAGGTCGATGATGCCGAACGCGATGCGATCTTCGAGAGAGCGTGGAACTACGGCGGAACGACTCTGCATCGGTCCTTCAACGATCTGCTGATCGACGAACGGGCAAGCCAGTTCGCCAACGAATTCATCGCGCGCAAGATCGCCACAATTGTCAGGGATCCGGGCACGGCGGCCAAACTGGTCCCGACCCAATATTACGGCACGAAACGGCTGATCCTGGAGACCGGGTATTACGAGATGTTCAATCGCTCGAACGTGACGCTTGTCGATATGAAATCGGACCCGATCGAAAGCCTCACCCCGGCGGGCATTCGCACCGGTAAACAGGATTTCGAGGTCGATGCGATCATCTTCGCCACTGGCTACGACGCGCTTACCGGTTCGCTGGGGCGCATCAATATTCGCGGCCAGGATGACGCAGCACTGGCCGATGTCTGGCGCGACGGTCCGAAGAGCCATCTCGGCATCATGGTCGGAGGATTTCCCAACCTGTTCCTCGTTGCAGGGCCGCAAAGCCCCTCGACACTCGCCAATGTCATTGTCGCCAACGAACAGCAGGTGGGGTGGATCGCCGATGCGGTGACCTATCTCGACGATCACGATCTCAAGGCAATGGAGCCCGAACCCGCTGCGCAGGCCGACTGGGTGAAGGAAGTGAATGCGCGCGGTGAGGCGAGCATCTATACGAAGGGCGCGAACTGGTACTGGGGTGCGAACATCGAAGGCAAGTCACCCGCGTTCCTGTGCTTCATCAACTTCGCCGAATACAAGGCGATCTGCGACGACATTGCTGACAGCGGCTATCCGGGATTCAAGCTCCTGAGCGGAGCAAGACTGGAACAGGCGAGCGCCAGAGACTGATCGCCTCACTATTCCTTCAGCGAGACGATGAAATCGAGGAAAGTTTCGACATCGTCGCGGCTCTTGCAGAAATCGCGCGCCAGAAACGAGACAATCGTCGCTCCGTTCGCTTCGTCCTGTCGCACCCGCGCGCGGATCGTATCCTTGTCGAGTTCGCCTTCCTGGGTCAGCGAAGGTCCCTGCCCCACGTCGAAATCGAGAGCATCGGGATCGCGCCCATAGCCCGCCGCAAGCCGCTTGATTTCCTTCACGGTCTCCGCGAATTCCTTCCTGTCGGCAGGATTGAGCGCCCACCCGTTGGAAAGCCGCGCCATACGGTCGATATTGCGTGGCGACGGCTTGATGCCGAACAGCAGAGGCAGGTCGGCGCCCTGCACCGGCAGCGGCAGCGAATAGAAATCCTCGAAGTGGAAATGCCTGCCGCTCGCCTTGGCTGGCGGCTCGCTCCACAGCGCGCGCATCGCCGTGACCATGTCTTCCAGATCGCCGAAGCGCCCTTCGAAAACCATGCCGTCGGCAGCGAATTCCTCTTCCTGCCAGCCCACACCAAGGCCCATGGTAACGCGACCGTTGGAGATATTATCCAGCGTCGCCAGTTGCTTGGCGAGTAGTAGTGTCGGACGCAATGGTGCGATCAGGACGAAGGTCGAGAGTCTGATCCGGCTGGTCAGCGCGGCCACTGCCGAAAGGAAGGCGATCGGTTCGGGCCATGGTTCTTCCAGCGGGAATGGAAAGGCATGCGTTTCACGCCGGGTCTGATGCGCCGAACGCTGGAACCCGAGGTGATCGCCCAGCGTGACATAATCGACACCCTTGCGATCCGCCGCGACAACGACATCGAGCACGTCCCGCACTGTTCCACCGATAACCCCCTGAAGCCCAAGAATGTTGACCCCGACCTTTATCGCCATTTCATTTTCTCCCATCGCCGACCGCCTGAGAATCGCGGTTGTCGTCTTCGACATAGCATGACAGCGAACAAATCCATGATATGATTGACGACACGGTTGAGGAGAGCCCCGTCATGCATTCCAACTTGGCAATTCCCGATTGCCTGACGCCCTTCGCAGGGCGGATCATGGATGCCGACAGCCACGAATATACACCGGTGAACCACTGGATCGAACAGTTTGGCGAGGCGACGCGGCCCTTCGTCGAGGCCCACGAAAATTCTAAAATGCCGATCCGGCGGTTCGTCGCGGCGGACGACACGCCCATCGACGACGACACGATCTGGAATACCAAGTTCGCCGAAGCGCCCGGCGCTTTCGATTTCGACCGCAGGCTGGAAGTGATGGATCGCACCGGAATTGACCGCCAGATGGTCTTCCCCGGCTCGATCGGTCTCTATGCGACCAGCTTCTTTTTCCGCTGCGATGCGTTCCCCGGCATGTATCGCTCGATCACGGGCGACAGGAAGCGTTTCGCGCTCGACATGATCGGGCTCTA
>JAGREJ010000152.1:5545-11515 GCA_020446595.1 Novosphingobium sp.
GCCGTCGCGCTTGCGCCGGACGTGCCGGGCCTGTTGGGCGAGGTCCGCCGTCTCATCGATGGCGGCGTTCGCGCGGTGTGGCTGCCCAGCGCGGCGCTGCCGGGCGGCGTTTCACCCGCCCACCCCAGCCTCGATCCGATGTGGGACATGTGCGAAGCCGCAAAGGTTGCGATCATGGCCCATGTCGGCGCGGACTTCGAGTTCCTGTCGAGCGCAGAATGGCGCAACGCCCCGCAGTTCGAAGGCTGGAAAGCGGGCGAGGAATTCCAGATGGACCCGTGGACGCTCTCCACGCTTCATTTGCCGGTGCAGAATTTCCTTGCGACCATGGTTCTGGGCGGCGTTTTCGAGCGCTATCCCGATCTGCGCTTCGGTGCCTGCGAGGTAACCGCGCAATGGGTCGGACCGCTGGCCGAGAACCTCGATCTGTGGTTCGAGCACCAGCGCAAGTTCTCGCTGGGCAACATGGAAGGCGATCTCAGACTTTCGATGAAGCCTTCGGACTATATCCGCAGGAATACGCGCTATTCATTGTTCGATATCGAACCGGTCGATACCTACATCCGCCGCTACGAAATGCCCGAGGTCTATTGCTACGCCAGCGACTATCCCCACCCTGAAGGTGGTCGCAAACCGATGACCGACGTCAGCGAGCGGGTTGCGCCGTTCGGAAGCGATGTGCTGGAAAAGGTATTCGTCGAAAATGCCAGCTGGCTGATGCCGGACTAGCGCCGATCGAGGCTTACTTGGCCTTGGCGAGGTCGAGATCGCGCACTGCGGTGACGCGCAGGGGTTCGCCCTGTCTCGCCCTGAACCCGGCAGCCTCCTGACCCGCGATAACCGACACGAGCTTGGCCGAAGCGAATTTCTCGAAAAACTTCTTGTCGCCGCTCCCCGACACCGACGAGGTAATATCGTGCTTGCGGCCGTCTGGCTGAACGATCTGGGTCCAGACGACAAAGGCGCTCTTCTGGTCGCCCGATTGTCTGGCGCGGTACTGGCCGATGAGCCGCGAGGATCGGGGAACGAGCGTCCGCTTGCCATCGGGTGCCAGCACGTCGGTGCTGACCACGGCCCGCACCCCGCCCGCGACACTCGAATCGATCGCGCTTTCAAGAATCGCGGGGATCACCGTACCCCGGCCCAGCATCCCGACCTGATTGGCAGTCGGCCGCGGCGACGCGACCCTGACTTCGCTGCGCCTTGCAGGCGGAGCCGAATCCGACTTCACCGCCCCGCCGAATTCACGACCGTTGTCCGACTCGAAGGCGAAACCGACCGTGGATTCACCGGCTCCGGCATCAAATACGACCGGTGAACCTCGTGGAGCCTGCACAATCGGTTCGGGCAACTGGGCCGTGACGCTCGGCAAGTCCGTTGTGGCGGGCGGATCGGCGAGCACGGGAGAAAGATCGGGTGGTGCAAGCGCGGAGCCCGGCTCCTGCGTGGCAGGCTGGGGCATGTCGATCGTAAGCTCGCGTCCCGCGGACAGGTCTGGCAGCCTGACCCCTGAGCGCCAATCGGCAATCTTCTGCGATTCGCTTGCAGCCGGCCTGCCAGGCCTTTCCTGCGATGCCTGAATTGTCCAGGCGGTGATGCCGATCAGAAGGGCCGCGATGGCGAGGCCAACGATCAGTCCGAACCGGTCTTCACCGCGATTCGGGCGACTTTCGGCCCGCACGCTTCGTGTCGACAGATCCACGACCCTCGGGCTTTCATCGCTGGCCTGAAACTCTTCCCGATCGACCAGGCGCAGTCCGCGCTGACTGTTTCCCCCCGCCATCACTGGTTTACCTGCGCTGGTGCGGCAAGGCCGGATTGCCCGACGGAAATCCTGCCATGAACCGGTTCACTGGAAACCATCTGCCGAAGGTTCTCAAGCGTTGCGCTGCCCTTGTCCGTTCGCAGCACAATCTGGCCGGGAACCGCAGCAATCGCGACCGAATTTTCCTGTGTCGTGAGGTTCGGAGAGGCTTCCTCGCCTCGCTCGTCGATGATGAGAACGGTAGGCATCTTCTGTTTTTCGCCCCAGATCAGGTAGGTCGTGCGACCATCGTCGTAGACGCGCTGCGGCAGGAGCGACTTCTTGCCTTTGCGCACCCAGGCAAAATTCATCGCGCCAGGCTCTCGGGCCGAACTCCTGCCGGCTCCCGACACGATGGCGGCCGTTATCGGACGGTTCTGCTGCTGCAAGCTCGGCGCAGGCTTTTCCGCTTCGCGTTTCCTGCTGGCCTGACGTTCGCGTCTGGTGCGTTTGGCTGGCGGCGAAGCTTCTGTCTCCGGGCTGGCGGCAGCCGCTTCCTGACCGGTCCCGGCGAGATCCCTGGCTTGGCCGGAAGCACCAATCGCCTCGTCAACCGCCGATCTAATCTCCGGTGCCTCCTGCACCGGGGCAGGCTCGGGCACAGGTGGCGAAGCAGGCGGTTCGGGCTTGCGTCGCGGCGAAACCGCGGCGACTTCCTGCCGCTTTCGTGGGGTCGCCAAAGGCTCGGGCTGCGGGGGCAGCTCTTCGGATGCCTGCGGTTGGGGCGGCGCGACAGGTTGCGGATCAACGGCCTGAGGGACGGCAGCCTGCGGCGCGCTGGCCAGCACCGGTCGCGGCGAGGCCGGTGGCAGAACGACCGTGGGCGCGCTGTCCGTGCCGCTTCCGTAGGTGAAGCTCAGCATGTAGATGGGCCGATCCTTGGCCGAAGCGACAAGATCGAACAGATAGGTCCGCTTGTCGGTGACGACGGTCATGTTCGTCACTGCGGCGGCTTCGAGCGGTCTGGCGAAAAGCAGGTTGGCACGCTTGTTCGGCGTAATCTGCCATTTCTGGGAATCGCCGACCGCGACGTTTTCGATCTTCTCGTCATCGCCGAATGTGATCGTCGCCTGCACACCTGGCCGACCGATCACCTTGACGATCTGGGCCGGGTCGTACTCGACCGAAACAAGGCGCGGATCATCCTGCGCCGCCGCTTGCGAAGGCGCCAACGCCTGCATGGCCATCAGCGCCGGTAGGATTGCTGTCCTGACAAGCCTCATTTCAAGCAATCCCTGACAGGATTGGACTGGTCTGAGCGCAATGCGCCGATCGATGAGAATGCGCGTCTACAGGTGAGACCATGACGGCAGGCTTTGGCAATCACCTGCGCACGGGCGCGGACAGGCGCCCGATGATCGCGGCGACATAGAGCTGGGTTTCGCGGATCGCGGGAACGCCGCCCGCCTGTCGCACACGGCCCGGCCCGGCATTGTAGGCCGCGAGCGCCTTTTCGAGATTGCCGCCGAAGGTATCGAGCTGCTGACGCAGGTAACGCGCGCCACCTTCGAGGTTGGCCTCCGGATCGTGTGGGTTGACCCCGAGTTCACGCGCGGTTCCCGGCATCAGCTGGGCAAGGCCGCGCGCACCGACCGGCGAAACCGCATCGTGCCGCCAGCGGCTCTCCTGCCAGACCACGGCTTCGAGCAAGGCGGGGCTGAGGTCATACTTCGCCGCAAGGTGCGCGACACGCGCGCTCCAGTTCGATGGACCGGCGCTTGTGACCGGCACGGTGACTGCATTCGCGTCGAAATTGACGGAGGTAACGGCAGGCTCGGGTTCCGGTGAAACAGCCGCAACATTTGGCGCGCCATTGGTGAGCTCAGGCCCGCCGGACACCCAATGCGCGCCTTCATCGCCGATCTCGAGGACATCGGCACGGGCCGATACGGACGAGATTGCAACTGCGGTAGCGATCAGCGAACTGAAAAGTGCGGTCTTGCGCATCGATCCCTGGCAGAGTTCGGGCGGACCACCCAGCGCGGCCCGGAGCGTGCATTTTGAGCCGGAAGTGCTTCGAGCGCAAGCGCAATTCTTGCCGCACCTGCGAAGGCGACGCCTTGCACCGCAAAAAATGCAGCGGCGACCGGATTTGCTCCGGCCGCCGCCCTGTCTCAACAATTTGCCGGGATCAGAATTCGATCTTGCCTTCGAGGCCCATGGTCCGGCGTTCGGGGAAGTTCTGCGTGCCAATTCCGATCTGGAAATCGATCGACGCGGTCGAATAGCGCCGGTCGGTCAGGTTGCGCCCGAACAAGGCCAGCGAGCCCCGCACGCGATCGTTGATCGGAATGTCCTTCACCGCCATGCGCGCACCAAGCAAACCATATGACCTGTTGTCGAGCGCAAACGGGAAGGCCGCTCCGACACGCTGGAACACGCCCGGCGTCTTGCCCGTCCAGGTAAAATCGACACCCAACGAGACCGTACCGAAATCCTCGGGCGGGAATTCGTAAATCACTGCCGCGTCCCACTTGGTCTTGGGCAGGTTCTGGAAGAGCTGGATCGCCTTGCAGTCCTGAAGGATCGGAGCTGCCGAGCCATTGGGAATGGCAACGCATCCCGCCGTTACTGCACCACCGGTTCCGAGCGGACGCGGGAACGCGGTATATTTGGGGTCGACATAGCCATAGGAGCCGGTGAGGGTCAGGCCATCAATCGGAACCAGTGTGGCCTCGATTTCAAAGCCCTTGTATTCGGCATTGGCGTTGACGTTGACGTTGCCGCCGCCAGCAGCGCCGGTCGGCGATGCAAACTGCGCGACCTGCAGATCGTTATACTTGTTGTAGAACGCGGCAAGGTTCAGGCGAAGACGCCGATCCAATGCTTCCAGCTTTATGCCGCCTTCCAGCGACTTGATCTTCTCCGGATCGTATTCAGGATTGACCGAACCGGTGCTGCGCGCGTTGAAGCCACCCGCGCGATATCCAGTCGAATACCTGACATAGGCCATGATATTGTCGGTGAACTCGAAGTTCGCGCCAAACAGGTAGGAAACGTTGTCCTGGCTGAGCAGCAGCCGCCTGTTAACCGAGGTGATCTGATCGAAATCGCGTGAGTCGTCAGTGTAACGCACACCGGCTGTCAGCTCGAGCCTCGAGTCAAGGATCGGCGGGCGCCAGTCAACCTGCGCGAAGACCGCTTTCGACTCGCTCGCCACGGTGTAATCACGAGGGGAAATCGAATCGAAGGCCACCGTCGGGCTGATAATGAACGGCAGTCGGGTTGTGCCGAAATCGTGCGCATCTTCGTCGAAATAGAAGCCGCCGATCACAAATTTGAACGCTTCGAAATCGCCCAGAAGCTGGACTTCGAGTGTACGCTGGCTTTGCGTCTGAAAGCGTTCGTTGAAGCCGTACCAGCCGTTCCAGGTGCGAGCCACCGGAGGCAGGGTGGCGCCTTGCGAGGCAAGCCCGCGCAAGTCCGCCGGACCATAATTGTTGGTATCGTCGCGACGGTAGGACCGCAGGCCACCAATCGCCTTCAGGGTCAGGTGGTCATCAAGCCCATATTCGAGCGTCAGATGGACGCCTTTCTGAACGATCCTCTGCGGGATGGGCGTTGCATAGTTGTCGTATTTGAAGATGCCCTTGCTGGACACCGGAATGGTGCCGCCGCCAAGTGCCGCCGAATTGGCGAAGAAGGCAAGGACGGTCGGCGAGGCAGCGACGATCTGGATCGGCACGGTGACGCCGCCCATTTTGGTATAGTCCGCCGAAAGGGTAGCCTTGAACGCGCCCCATTCGCCCTGGAGCTTGCCCCAGTAGGCGTCTGTCTGCTGGGCGCCGGGATCGAGATGATCGGGCTGCGTGAGGTTGTCGACGATGCCGTCGCGCTCACGATGCTGGTAGGCGAACGAGCCCTTGACGTTGCCGCCCGCGATCAGGCCGGTGTCGATGCGCGCGCTATAGCTGATCGCGTCGAAGCTTCCGTAGCCGGCCTTGACCACGCCCTCGAACTCGTCGGAAGGCGTGTGCGTCTGGACGACGATGGCGCCACCGGTCGAGTTGCGGCCCGTGCCCTGCGGGCCGCGCAGCACCTGCACCGAGTCCGGCTCGACGAGGTCCATCGCCGCGGTCGAGATACGGCCGAAGGGAACGCCGTCGATATAGAAGCCGAACGGCGCGTCGTTGCCGATGATGTTGTCGCCGTAGCCGATGCCGCGC
>JAGREJ010000153.1 GCA_020446595.1 Novosphingobium sp.
CCCAGTCGCGCGCGGCAAGCGCCTGCCAGAATTGCTCGACCATGGCTTTGTTGGCCTGCGTATCGCTGCTCACTGCCTGTCTCCCCCTTTCAGGACCGGTCCAGCATGCGCATGGCCATGGCCCGCACTTCTGGTCCGATGTCCTCGCGCTCCAGCGCCAGCGCCAGCGTCGCTTCGACGAAGCCCACCTTTGAGCCGCAATCGAATCGGCGTCCGGCGAAGGTCACGGCGTGGAATGGCTGCTGGCCGATCATGCGCGCCATAGCGTCGGTGAGCTGGATCTCTCCGCCCGCGCCGGCCTCCTGCGTTTCCAGCGTCCGCATGACTTGCGGTTGCAGGATGTAGCGGCCCGATATGATGAGATTGGACGGCGCTTCCTCGACTTTCGGCTTTTCGACGAGGCCCGTGACTTCGGTAAGTGCGCCACTGGCTGCTCCCGGCGCGATCACGCCGTAGCTCGAGACTTCCTCGCGCTGGACTTCGAGCACCGAGATCAGGTTGCCGCCCACCTCATCGTAGGCATCGACCATCTGCTTCATGCAGCCGGGAGAACCGATCATCAGTTCGTCCGGCAGGAAGATCGCGAATGGCTCCTCGCCGACGATCGCGCGCGCGCACCAGATCGCATGGCCAAGGCCTAGCGGTTCCTGCTGGCGCACCGTGACGAGGTTGCCCGGCTTGATTCGCGTCGGTTCGAGCACGTCGAGCGCCTTGCCGCGCCCGCCCATCGTCGCCTCAAGCTCGTAAGCCGTGTCGAAATGCTCGACAATCGCGGTCTTGCCGCGCCCGGTCACGAAGATCAGCTCCTCGATGCCGGCCTCGCGGGCCTCGTCCACGGCATACTGGATGAGCGGCCGGTCGACGATGGGCAGCAATTCCTTGGGGATCGCCTTGGTTGCGGGCAGGAATCGCGTGCCCAGTCCCGCCACCGGGAACACTGCCTTGCGAACCGGTCGCTTCAATTCGTTTGTCGTCATGTTGCCGGGATCTGCCATCGCATTGTTGCAGCGCGGTTAAAGCGGTTGTGGAAGCATGTTGCAACCGTTGGCTTGGACAAGTGCGATGCGCCGTTCTTGCCGCTCGCCCGAATCTGGCTAAATGGCGCGATGGACAAGATCATCATTCGCGGCGGCAAGCCGCTTTCCGGCACCATCCAGATTTCCGGCGCGAAGAACGCCGCGCTGACCCTGCTGCCCTGCGCTCTCCTGACCGACGAGCCGCTGACTCTGCGCAATCTCCCGCGCCTTGCCGACATCGACGGGTTCCAGCACCTGATGAACCAGTTCGGTATTTCCACCACCATCGCCGGGTCGCGCCCCGAGGATTTCGGCAGGGTGATGACCCTTGAGGCGACGCGGATCACCAGTTCGACCGCGCCCTACGATCTCGTGCGCAAGATGCGCGCCTCGATCCTCGTGCTGGGGCCGATGCTGGCGCGCATGGGCGAGGCGACCGTTTCGCTGCCCGGAGGCTGCGCCATCGGCAACCGGCCGATCGACCTGCACCTGAAGGCGCTTGAGGCGCTGGGTGCGCAGATCGAACTGGCCGCGGGCTATGTGCGCGCGATCGCGCCCGATGGCGGCTTGCCGGGTGGACGCTATGCCTTTCCGGTCGTCTCGGTTGGCGCGACCGAGAACGCGCTGATGGCCGCCGTCACCTGCACCGGCAAATCGACCCTGCACAATGCCGCCCGCGAGCCTGAGATCGTCGATCTGTGTAATTTGCTGGTGGCCATGGGCGCGCAGATCGAGGGAATCGGGACCAGCGATCTGACGATTCACGGTGTGCCGCGTCTGCACGGCGCAACCTACCGGGTCATGGCCGATCGTATCGAGGCGGGTTCCTATGCCTGCGCGGCGGCGATTACCGGCGGTTCGGTGCATCTGGCCGGTGCACGCATCGAGGAAATGGAAGCAACCGTCGGCGCGCTGCGCGATGCGGGCGTTCGTGTCGAGCCGGTGCGCGGCGGTATCGATGTCGCCACCGATGGTCCGCTCCGCCCTGTGACGATTTCCACCGCCCCTTACCCCGGCTTCGCCACAGACATGCAGGCACAGCTCATGGCCTTGATGTGCCGTGCGGACGGGGCTTCGGTGCTTACCGAAACCATCTTCGAGAACCGCTACATGCATGTGCCCGAACTCAATCGAATGGGTGCCCATATCGAGACCAAGGGGCGCACTGCCGTGGTGCATGGCGTGCCGAAACTGGTCGGTGCGGAAGTCATGGCGACCGATCTGCGCGCCTCGATGAGTCTCGTCATCGCCGGCCTCGCCGCCGAAGGCGAAACCCAGGTCCACCGGCTCTATCACCTCGACCGGGGCTATGAGCGGCTGGAAGAAAAGCTGTCCGCCGCTGGAGCCGAGATCGAGCGGGTGGGAGGGGACTGAACCACCAGCCATATCCTGATCGCGCCGGCAAGGCCGGGCGGCTGGTCCGCCTCCAGCCGTTCGGCGTCAATCCTTGCGACCAGCGCATTGACCGGAACGCCTTCGCGAACGGCGGCCTGCTTCAGCATTTCCCAGAACAGCGGTTCCAGACTGATCGAGGTCTTGTGCCCGGCGATCTCGACCGAACGCTTGACCGGAGGATGATAGGGCACTTCCATAGTGGCGCTCTATCCGGCAGGCAGGGACAAGGGCAACTCGCAACGGGAGAGCAACATGGGAAAGCTTGACGGCAAGGTCGCGATCGTGACGGGCGCGAGCCAGGGCAGCGGCTATGGGGCTTCGGTCGCCATGGCGCGCGAGGGTGCCTCGGTAGTGCTGGTCAGCCGCACGCGCGAGAAACTGGAAGGCGTGGCCAGAGAGATCGAGGCGGCAGGCGGTGTGGCTTTGGTCTACCCGGCCGACGTGACCGACCGCGGCGCGCTTGTCGCGATGGTGGAGGAAGTGGTCGAACGGTTCGGGCGGATCGATGTGCTGGTCAATGCCGCGCAGTCGCCGGTGATCCGCACGGCGCCGCTCGCTGAAATATCGGATGAGGACGTGCGCGAGCTGTGGGAATCGGGTGCGGTCGCAACGCTCGCGCTGATGCGCCTGGTGCGTCCGCACATGATCGCGGCAGGCGGCGGCAGCATTGTCAATTTCGCCAGCGGCGCGGTGCACAACCCGGCGCAATACGGGGTCTACGGCGGGGTCAAGGCGGCTATCCAGACGATCAGCCGTGCCGCCGCGCTGGAATGGGCGAAAGACGCGATTCGGGTAAACGTGGTTTTCCCGATGTCCGAATCGCCTGCTGCCGATGCGGATTTCGCGCTTGAGGAAGGACGCACCGAGCAAGTGAGGCGGGGCATTCCGCTTGGCCGCATGGGCGATCCGGTCGAAGACATCGGCCAGCCGATCGCATTTCTGGCAAGCCATGAGAGCCGGTTCATCACCGGCACGACGGTCGCGCTAACCGGTGGAATGACCTACCTGCGCTAAGGCAGGC
>JAGREJ010000154.1:0-138 GCA_020446595.1 Novosphingobium sp.
CCGCGCAGCCACGGCTGCAACCAGCTGATCCGCGACGGGGCGACGCTGGTGCAGTCGCCGGAGGACGTGACCGAACTGCTTTCCGGCTTCGATGGCCACGCCCGCAGCCGACTACGCGAGACAACCGAGGTTTTCGCG
>JAGREJ010000154.1:240-1164 GCA_020446595.1 Novosphingobium sp.
GGCGCTGCTCGAACTGGAACTGGCCGGGCGACTGGTCCGTCATGCGGGGGGGAGAGTATCCTTCGCTCTGGCCTAGCCGATCAGCCGCCGGTGCGGCTTGGATCGTAGATCGAGAGGTCCGGGCTCTTGCCGATCGAAACCCGGCGCAGGGTGCGCGGCAGTCTCTCGCCGACTTCGGGCCGCGCATGGTGGAGCGCGTGATTGTCCCAGATAATCAGGTCATTGGGCTGCCAGTGGTGGGCGTAGATGTTTTCCGGCTCGTAGAGATGGCCGAACAGTTCCTCGATCAGCGCCACGCTTTCGCTCTCCGGCAGGCCGATCACGGCATCCGATTGCTGTTCGTTGACCGAAAGGAGCGGCTCGCCAGTGCGCCAGTGCGGCCACAGCACTTCGCGGACATGATGCGGATAGCTCTCGTCGAGCCGCTTCATCCGGATCCGAACGCCCGCCTCGCGCTCGGGCGCGGCCACGTCGACGGCATTGCGCACCGTCAGGCCCAGCAGCCGCGCCGCCAGATCCTGCGGAACGCTCGCTGCCGCTCGTTTGGCGTTGGCGAAAAGCGTCGGCGCGCCGTTCCCGCCCAGATCGCTGCCATAGAGTGAAATCGCCTCCAGCGGGCTGTCGGTGAAGGCATAGTCGAAGTGCCACGATGCCTCGATCGCACCGAGAATGCCGTCGGGACGAACGTTCGAGATGTAGGAGAAGCGCTTGGTGTTGTCGTTGCCAACCATGCCGAGCGGGCCAAAGTGCGAACAGAATTCGACGTGCTCCTCGTCGCTAAGCGCGAGGCCGCGAAACAGCAGCAGATGGTGCGTCTCGAACAGGGCTTTGCGAAGCGCATCCCAGTCCGCTTCGCTGCCTTCGCGTGGATCGAATTGTTCGATCCTGGCGCCGAGCGCCGGGGAGAGGGGCGTGATCTTCATC
>JAGREJ010000154.1:1237-2831 GCA_020446595.1 Novosphingobium sp.
CGCGGCACTGCACGAGGAACAGGTAGCGGTTGCGGTAATATTTGCCGGTCGCCGCGACCCTGTTGTTGCCCGCCACCTCGACGATGACGAGTTCGGGATCGAGCGCGGGAATGAAACGCTCGATTCCATAGTCGATCGTCTCGAAAGACTCCATCAGCCCGAGATACATGTCGCGCATCGCCGCGCCGCCGCTGGCAATCGGCACGCCGGGATCGCGATAGGCGGGTGCTTCGAACACGATGTCGTCGGCAATGCAGGCGCAGCAGCCCTCGATATCCTTGGCATTCAGCGCATCGGTCATGCGTCGATAGAGCGCGAAATTCGCCTCGCGCAACCTGGCGTCCGCCTCGCTCACGCCACGCCTTCGGGCAGCGCCAGCGGCGCCACTCCCTCGCGCATGACCTCGCCGATCTTCTTGCCGTGCTCGAAGCGGCCGAGCCCGTAATCGCCCCGGATCGTGGTGCGATGCACGCGGCGCGGATATTTGGGATCGCACCCCTCGACCGAGTGCAACACGCGCGAATTGTCCCAGATCAGCATGTCGGTGAGCTTCCAGTCATGCCAGTAGGGCGTGATGACCTTGTACATTTCCTGAAGCGCTTCCTCGAACAGCGCATTGCCTTCCGGGTCTTCGTGATTTTCGAGGCCGACCGCGCTGAAGCCGCAGTAGTGCGCAACCTTCTGGCCGTCTGGGCGAGTCCACACCATGGGATGGATGGCGCGCGGGAAGCTTTTCGATTCCTCGACGTTGCCGGCCATGTGCGGCAGATCGCCATAGGTCTCGAAATAGCGGCCGAACGGCATTTGTGTCAGCCGCACGTCGAGCGTGTAGAGCACGGCCTTGTCCTCGATCCGCGCCTTCAGGTCGGCAGGCAGGCGGTTCCATATCTCGATCCCGTCGGCATAGCCGGTGCGGCCCATTTCGGGCGCGATAATCATCGGCCGCAGCACGCCTGCGTAGTTGAGTTCGTCGTTGTAGGTATGGTCGAAATGCCAGGGCAGAAACGAGATCAGCTTCTTGCCATTGTGGCCGACCAGACCGTGATCGGTGTCGGCAGCGGCGTGCTGGCCACCATAGTCGATCTCGATGACGCCCTCGGCCAGATCGGTGTCGGCGCGGGCCGTGCTTTTGGTCGGGTGATCCTTGAGCGGACCGAAAACCGTGGATATCGCAACCTGCAACTCGCTGCTCGGCTCGAGGTCCTGAAACACGATCAGGCCACGGTCCTTGAGCAGTTGCGCCAGTTCCTCGCGCAGGTCGACATCCTCGAGGTTTTCGAGATTTACGCCGCTGACGCGCGATCCCCACGCGAATTCCTCACCCAGATCTTCGATCTTCACCTTGGCCATCGGTCTCTCCGCGCCGTTCTCGCGACGGCAAATGAATCATCGCACACCTGTTAATCCCGATTGACGCGCGAGGAAAGAAGGGCTCTTGACGCGCCGCGCACTGGAATTGACCCTCGCGCGCATACGTGAGGCCCTATTGCAAATGCAGCTAGTCATCGTCGAATCGCCCGCAAAGGCAAAGACCATCGAGAAATACCTGGGCCCCGGCTTCAAGGTGCTCGCTTCCTATGGCCATGTCCGCGAC
>JAGREJ010000154.1:2889-9134 GCA_020446595.1 Novosphingobium sp.
TATGGCGACAAGGCCAAGCAGGTGAAGGCGATCGCCGACGCCGCCAAGCAGGCCGATGGCCTGATTCTCGCCACCGACCCCGATCGCGAGGGAGAGGCGATCTCCTGGCATGTCCGCGAGCTCCTGGCCAAGCGCAAGGCCCTGCCCAAGGACGTGAGCCGCGTTACATTCAACGCGATCACCAAGCAGGCGGTGACCGACGCCATGAAGGCACCGCGCGATCTCGATCAGGATCTGATCGACGCCTACCTCGCCCGCCGCGCGCTCGATTACCTGTTCGGTTTCACCCTGTCGCCGGTGCTGTGGCGCAAGCTGCCGGGTGCCAAGAGCGCGGGCCGCGTGCAATCGGTGGCGCTGCGCCTGATCTGCGAGCGAGAGCGCGAAATCGAGCTGTTCAAGCCGCAGGAATACTGGTCGGTCCTGGCCAAGATGGAGCACGACGGAACCGCGTTCGATGCGCGGCTGGTCAAGTTTGATGGCGAGAAGCTGGAACGGCTCAGCCTTGGCGACGAAGGCATTGCGATGCGCGCCAAGGCGGCGGTCGAGGCGGGAGCCTTCCGGGTCGAGGATGTCGAGACCAAGCCGGTCAAGCGTCACCCCAGCCCGCCGTTCACGACTTCGACCCTGCAGCAGGAGGCTGCGCGCAAGCTCGGCTTCTCCGCCAGCCAGACCATGCGGGTGGCGCAGAAGCTCTACGAGGCAGGCGCGATAACCTACATGCGGACCGACGGCGTGCAGATGGATGGCTCCGCCATATCCGCCGCGCGCAAGGCGATCTCGGATCGCTACGATGGGCACTATCTTCCCGAAAAACCCCGGCATTACAGCACCAAGGCCAAGAATGCGCAGGAAGCGCACGAAGCGATCCGGCCGACCGATTTCGGTCAGGATCGCTATGGCGGCGGCGGGGACGAAGCCCGGCTTTACGAGCTGGTCTACAAGCGCGCGCTGGCCAGCCAGATGGCCTCGGCGAGCCTTGAGCGCACTACGGTCACGCTGCGCGACGGCAGTGGCCAGAACGAGCTGCGCGCCACCGGGCAGGTCGTCAAGTTCCCCGGCTTCCTCGCGATCTACGAGGAGGGGCGCGACAACCGCGACGCCGACGATGAAGACGGTCTGTTGCCCGCGCTTTCGAAGGGTGACATGCCTGCCAAGAAGGGCGTCGAGGCCACTCAGCATTTCACCCAGCCGCCGCCGCGCTATTCCGAGGCCAGTCTCGTCAAACGGCTGGAGGAGCTTGGGATCGGTCGGCCTTCGACCTATGCCGCGACGATCCAGGTACTGAAGGACCGCATGTATGTCCGCACCGAGAAAAACCGATTCTTTGCAGAGGAATCGGGGCGATTGCTCACAGCCTTTCTCGAGCGGTTCTTCCCGCGTTACGTCGGTTACGACTTCACCGCAGAGATGGAGGACGAACTCGACGACGTTTCGGGCGGCCGGGCGCAGTGGAAGGCCGTGCTCGAAGAGTTCTGGAAGGACTTCAAGCCCAAGACCGACGAGGTGATGGAGCGCAAGCCTTCGGAAGTGTCCGAAGTGCTCGACGAATTCCTGTCGGACTACCTGTTTCCGCCGCGCGAGGATGGATCAGATCCGCGCCAGTGCCCGCTGTGCACCAGCGAGGGGCGCGAGGGCGGACGGCTGGCGCTGCGTGGCGGGCGTTACGGCGCATTTGTCGCCTGCGCCAACTATCCCGAGTGCAAATACACCCGAAAGTTTGCGCAGCCCGGCGGCAATGGCGAGGCAGCCGAGGATGCCGAACTGGGTATGCATCCCGAAACCGGCGAAGCGATCCATCGCAAGACCGGGCGCTTCGGCCCCTATTTCCAGATGGGCGAGGGCAAGGAAGCCAAGCGCGCTTCGGTTCCGAAAGACATCGAGGATCCTGATCTCGACTGGGCGGTGAAGCTGCTCAGCCTGCCGCGCACAGTTGGCACGCACCCCGAGTCGGGAAAGGAAATTGTAGCATCGATAGGACGTTACGGCCCATATCTTCTGCACGATGGCAAATATGCCAAGCTGCGCTCGACGATGGACGTTTTCGAGACCGGTATGAATGCCGCCGTCACCCTGCTGGCCGAGGCGGCCAATCGCGGACCCGGCGCGCGCGCCAAGGCCGAGCCGATCAAGACCTTCGGCGCGCATCCGACGTCGGGCGGAGAGATCAAGGTGCTGCCGGGCCGTTACGGTCCCTATGTCACCGACGGCAAGACCAATGCCACGATCCCGCGCGACATGAAGCCGGAGGACGTCGATGAGGAAACGGCGATCCGCCTGATCGACGAGCGTGCCGCGAAAGGTCCGGCCAAGAAGAAGCGCAAGGCCCCGGCGAAAAAGCCGGCGAAGAAGAAAGCCGAGGGTTGATCGCTCAGCCGCGCGTTCAGCGCAGCCCCTTCAGCAGTTGGCGCGCAATCGCCGAATGCCCGGCGCGGGTCGGATGCCACGGAAAGGTGTCGCCCGGCTGATAACCGGCGGGCCAGCCTGTCACCCAGGCGGTCTTGCCGCCACAGGCGAGCCGCTTTTTCGAAGTGTTCGAAAAGCCGAGCACTTCGGCGCCGGCTTCCTTCGCGACTCTATCGGTGATCTGGGCAAGCCGCAGCCCGATGTCCCTGCCGATCTTGGCAGCCTCGGGCGAGAGCGGCGAGTCCGCGCAGACGTAGGGCGGCACCATTTCGAGGTACTGCACGAAGATCAGCCGCGCGTTTGGCGCACGCTTGCGCACCTCTTCGGCAATCGTGCGAAGGTCGTTCTCGAGCTTGAACCAGGCGGCATCGTCCGGAACCGAGACTTGCGGACACACCGTGCCCGCCGCACCGAGCTGGATCGGCCCGCGCACCTTGCAGCTCTCGGCTATCAAGTAACCGACGTAACCGATATCGTTGCCGCCTACCGTTATCGTGACCAGATCGGTGTCTGGCGTTACCGCGTCGATCTGTGGCGGCAATTCGTTCCATGCTCCGAGAACATGGGCGGTCGTCGCACCGCCGCAGGTGACATCGACGAGCAGCATGCGCAGCCCCTCGGCAAGCAGCGTCGCATAGTTTTCGTAGCTGCGTCCGCAGCGTTGCGGCGTATTGTACTTGACCTGGCTGCCACCCGATCCCGCAGCGAACGAACTGCCCATCGCGACGTAGCGCCCGCCAGCCAGCGAGTTGGACGTGTCCTGCGCCTGAGCGCCCGAAACCAGCGCCAGCGCGGCAGCCCCGGCACACAGCGCCTTCCAGATCGGAGATCCCGAATATCTCATGTAATCGCGCCTTTCGCCTTGAGCTGCTCGATCTTGTCCCAGTCCAGGCCAAGGTCCGCAAGCACAAGTTCGGTGTGTTCGCCGACCTGCGGCGCGCCGGGACCGTCCGGCACGTGGTTGTCGAACTGCACCGGTCCGCGCACCACGCGGATCGTGCGGCCCGATGCCGTTTCGACCTCCACGGTCAGGTTGTTGGCCACGCTTTGGGGATCGTTGCACAGATCGAGCGTCGAGCGAAATTCCGCCCACTGGCCCTTCATGGTCTTGAGGCGCTCGCGCCAGTATTGTCCGGGTTTGCTGGCAAAGGCCTCGACGATCAGCGCGCCCGCCGCCTCGGTGTTCGCCAGCAGCGCCTCCGCCGTGGAGAAGCGCGGATCGTCCGCCGCCTCGGGAATGCCGAGATGCTCGAAAGTGTCGCGGATCAACGGTCCGGGCTGGAGAATGAAGAAGCCGATCACCACGCCGTCGCTGCATTCGAAATTGCCGATGAAGGGATTGACCGGAACCGGGCCGATGCGTGGATCGCGCGCGCGGGGCGCAAAGCCGGTCTGTAGCGCGGTGTTGGTGTAGATGCCCGTCACCCAGGCTGCCGTGCCCATCAGCGAAACGTCAACGACCGGAACCTCGCCGCCGCGCTCGCGCCGCAGCAGGGCTGCCGAAATGCCACCCGCAAGGTTCATCGCGCCGACCGAATCGCCGAAGCCGCCGACCGTGAAGGCGAGCGGCGGCTTGTAGCTTTCGGGCGTCAGGGCATGGGCGACGCCGCCATGCAGCCAGTAGACCGTGCCGTCATATCCGCCCCGGTTGCGCTCCGCGCCGAGATTGCCGAAGGCGCTGCCGCGTGCGTAGACGATATTCGGATTGACCTTGCGCAGGTCATCGACCTCGATTTTCAGGGCTTCGCGGGTGGGCGGCAGCAGGTTGGTGAGGAATACGTCGGCGCCGCGCACCAGATCCATCAGCACTTCGTAGCCTTCGGGTGTGGCGATATCGATGCCGACGCTGCGCTTGCCGCGATTGGCGTGCTGCACCATCGGGTTGGCTTCGGCCTCGATCACGACCTCGCCGATGGTCATCATGCCGCGCGCGCCGTCTCCACGTTCGGGATGCTCGATCTTGATGACGTCCGCGCCCCATTCGGCGAGAATCGCGCCGGCGGCGGGCACCAGCACATATTGCGCCACCTCGATCACGCGGATGCCTTCGAGAACGCCGCTCATTGTCCAGACCCTATTTCTGCCATTCCAGTCCCATTTCCTCGTAGATGTCGCGGGCCTTTTCGTCCCAGCCTTCTTCGACGCGTACGTGCAGGAACAGGTGGACCTTCTGACCCAGCAGTTCGGCCAGTTCCTTGCGCGCCGCCTCGCCGATGGCCTTGATGCGCGAACCGCCTTTGCCCAGCACGATGGACTTCTGGCTGTCGCGCGCGACCAGGATCTGCTGGCGCACTTCAAGCGAGCCGTCCTTGCGCTGGCTATAGGATTCGGGCCTTACCGCGCAATCGTAGGGCAATTCGTCGTGTAGCTGGCGATAGAGTTGTTCGCGGGTGATCTCGCAGGCGAGCAGGCGCTCGCTGGCATCGGAAACCTGATCCTCCGGGTAGAGCCAGGGGCCTTCGGGCATAAGGTCGGCGAGGTGGGTTTTCAGTTCTTCAACGCCGTCCCCGCTGAGCGCCGATACGAAGAAGACTTCCGCGAAATCGACCTTTTCCGAAAGTTCGCGAGCCAGATCGAGCAATGGCTCCTTGGCCGATGCATCGACCTTGTTGAGCACGAGAATGCGCCGTTCGGGCCGGTCCTTGAGCGATTCCAGCAACGGCTCCAGCTCGTGCCGCCTCTGCTTTACCGCATCGACCACCAGCAGCACCGCGTCGGCTTCCTGCGCGCCTTCCCATGCAGCCGCGACCATCGCCCGGTCGAGCTTGCGGCGGGGCGCGAAGATGCCCGGTGTGTCCGCCAGCACGATCTGCACTTCGCCTGCCAGCGCAACGCCCAGCAGGCGCGCGCGGGTCGTCTGCGCCTTGGCTGAAACGATCGCGACCTTCTGGCCGACCAGCGCATTGACCAGCGTCGACTTGCCCGCATTGGGCGCGCCGATCACGGCGACAAGGCCGCAGCGTTCAGTCACGCGAATTTCCTCATGAAGAGCTCGGCAGCCAGTGTCTCGGCATCCTGCTTGCTGCTGGCGGTGGCCGATGCCTCGCCGATGCCGTGAACCTCGACCCTGACAGTGAACCGCAGATTGTGGTCGGGGCCGCTGCGTTCGACCAGCGAGTATTCGGGCATCCGCCGCTTGTTGCCGACCGTCCATTCCTGAAGCGCGGACTTGGGATGCTTGCGCTTGCCCGCCTTGCCATCGACCTCCTCGGCCCAGAGCTTGCGGACCATCGTGCGAGCCCGGTCGAACCCGTGTTCGACGAAGCAGGCGCCGATCAGCGCCTCCATGACGTCGCCGAGGATGTTGTCGCTTTCCCTTCCGCCATCGTCGCGGGCTTGCTTGCCGAGCAGCATGTGCTCGCCAAGGTCCACGGAGCGGGCGACGCGGGCGCAGGTCGCGCGGCTGACCAGCGCGTTGAGGCGCTGCGAAAGTTTGCCTTCGGCTTCGCCACTCGATGCGAACAGCCATTCTGCGACGCACAGACCGAGCACCCGGTCGCCAAGGAATTCCAGCCGCTCGTAATTGCGTTCGTGCCCGGTGCTGCCGTGGGTGAGGGCTTCCAGCCACAAGGCCTGGTCGAGAGGCTGCACATCGAGGAGGCCGCCGATGAACGCCCGCGCGCTGTCCGGCAGATCGCTGCCCTTGCCAGCCATGCTCAGATTGTCCCGCCGATGCGGCTCCAGCGCGCGGCAGTGAACCATGTCCAGGGCTTGAGCCATTCCGCGCCGCCATCGGTCGAGAACATGATGATGCTCGCCTTGCCGACCAGGTTGGCCTGCGGGACAATGCCGATCCCCTGTCCGGGCACGGCCGGGAAACGGCTGTCGAGCGAGTTGTCGCG
>JAGREJ010000155.1 GCA_020446595.1 Novosphingobium sp.
TCGTCGAGCGTTCGGGGAAAATGTCGAAGTCGTCGGGCGAGTTCCTGCGGCTGCAACTGCTGATCGACAAGGGCTACCACCCGCTCGCCTACCGTATGATGTGCCTGCAAGCGCATTACCGCAGCGAGCTGGAATTCTCGTGGGAGGGGCTTCAGGCGGCGCTGACCCGGCTGAAGCGGATGGTGATGGCTTGTGAAACGCTCAAGGCTCGTCATGCTGAACTTGGTTCAGCATCCATCGAGCAACCCGAACCGGCGGAAAAGGCGGAGGAATGGACCCTGAAACAAGTTCAGGGTGACGATTCTAAGCCTTTGATGGCGATATTGGGGACGGCCAAAGATATTGCGCCAGCGTATTTTTCGGGGGTTTTCCCACCAAAGCTCTTGGCTCTCGTCGATAAATTCGACGCCGCGATCAGCGATGACCTCAACACGCCGGTTGCGCTCACAGTGCTGGAAGAAGTGCTTGCGACGAAGAAGATCGATGTGGGCCTCAAGCGTACAGTCGTCGAAGCGATGGACGCCGTTCTGGGCCTTGGCTTGCTCGACCTGAAACGCACAGACTTCCGCATCCGCCCCAAGTCCGCCACCATCACCGAGGCCGAGATCGAAGGGGCGCTCGAAAAGCGCAAGCAAGCCCGCGCCGAGAAGGATTTCGCCACCTCCGACGCGATCCGCGATGAACTTGCCGCACAGGGCGTCGTGGTCATGGACGGCGATCCGCTCGGTTGGGAGTGGAAACTCGGCGACTGATCGGGCAGCATCGGCCTTCCAGGGAGAACCGACTCGATGTCCGCCATCACCGCTACTCTGTTGATCGCATCTGCCGCGCTATCCGCTGCCGACAGGATGGCGCTCGATGCCGCAACCAAAGCGATCTACGCGCCCTATCAGGACGAGGCGATCAGCCCGCCCCCATGGGAACGCGACATCTGGAGCCGGGAAGTCCAGCACCTCATCACGCATTGGCAGTCGGTACTGCCTCAGGACGAACCCGATGCGATGAACGATGGCGACTGGCTGTGCCAATGCCAGGACTGGGACGCCAAGGCATTCAGCGTGACGATCACCTCGCGAAAGGCAGTCGAAAAGGACGTCGCCGAGGTCGCCGTTGACCTGGTGCTGTTCAAGGACAGCGATCCGCGCGATGCCTTCCTCACCTTCCGCCGCGAGGAAGGCCGCTGGATGCTCGATGACATGTATACCGAGGAATATGCCGACGGCGTCAAGACGGCGCTGCGCCAGACGATTCTCGAAGACGAGGAATTGCAGAAGGCCCGGCCATGACCGTTACCGCCGTCAGTCAGCACGCCCGACCGTTTCTTGAGGGCAAGCTGCCCGATTGGGTCGAGCCGGGCTGGTTCGCCAGTGCAGATGAATTGAAGGCGTTGTTGCCCGAAGTCGAGATCGGATGGTTCGATGGGGCGGGCTGGGCGCTCACGCTGACAGCGCCGAAGTCCGCGCCTAAGCTGAAATGGCTCAATACCTTTGCGGCGGGCGTGGAGACATTTCCGCTGGAGCACCTGCGCGACAACGGCGTTGTTTTCACCAACGGCACCGGGGTCAATGATATTGCCGTCGCCGAATATGCCATTCTCGGCATGCTGGTGCTTGCGAAGAAATACGACGAGGTCGTGCGCGCGCAGGATCGCGGCGAATGGCTGAACGACGCGCCGGGCAAGATCGAGCTGCACGGCACAAGCGCGCTGATCGTCGGCGCGGGGGCCATCGGTAAGCGGGTCAAGGCCCTGCTTGCGCCCTTTGAGGTGCAAGTGACCGAAGTGCGCCGCACGGCCCGCGACGGCGCGCTGGGAATGGATGAATGGCGCAGCGTGCTTGGCGAATACGATTGGGTGATTATCGCCGTGCCCGCAACCGCAGAGACCGACGCCATGTTCGGCGCGGCGGAATTCGCGGCGATGAAGCAAGGCGCCTGCATACTCAATTTCGCGCGCGGATCCGTGATCGATCAACCTGCCTTGATTGCGGCTGTGCAATCGGGGCAGCTAGGCGGCGCGTTCCTCGACGTTACCGACCCCGAACCGCTGCCCCCCGATCACCCATTATGGAACGTGGACAATATCCACATTACCCAGCACCTTTCGGGGCGCTCGCAAACGGCGCTGTTCAGGCGCGCAGCCGAGCGGTTTCTGGAGAATCTGGGCCGCTGGGACAGGGGCGAGGCACTGCTGGGGCAGGTCGATCTGGAACTGGGCTACTAGACGTCGTCCAGCACCAGCAGTTCGGCCTCGACCTGAACGCGCGGCGAGGGCTGCATGTTCTGATCGACCGCCCGGATAGTCGCATCGGCCACGAGCCTTCCCGAAATCGTGAACTCATGATCGGGCAGGGCGAAAATGAACAGGTCCGCCGCGTCCATTGCCTGCTCGCCCTCGAAACCCAGCACGATCGTGTGCCGCGCGCCTGAAAAGGTCACGCTGGCCCAGGGCGTTTCGGCATGACGGACAAGTTGCGCTTCGGGGCCAGCAAGATCGAGCACAGCCCTGACGACGCGCTTCCACGGTCCGCGGACGCTGTCAGCAGCGGCCGGTATTTCGCCTTTGAGTTCCGGATCAAATCGCATGGGCCATCTCCGGATAGGCAGCCATGAAGGCGAGGATGCGTTTTTCCGTTTCCGGGCGAGGCGTTCGCCCATTGCGCAGGTCGGCGACGAAGCGGGGATCGTGGGCGGCCAGCCTGCCGAATTTCGTCCACGGCATTTCATGCTGTTTCAGGAATTTCTCGATCTTGCGCAGCAGCATGGCGTCCTTTCCTCCTGTCGATTGCGAATCAATGTTCCGTTTATGTTCCCTTCAATTTCCTACTTGTCTAGGAAATTTACCTCGTGTAGCGATTAAAAGATGGAAACAGCCGATCCGCGCCAGCGCCTGTTCGAGCTCGCCAGCCAGCGGGGCACTAGCCTTTCGGCGCTTTCCCGGCTCTTGGGGCGTAATCCCAGCTACTTGCAGCAGTTTGTTCGGAAGGGCAGTCCGCGCAAGCTGGAGGAAGTGGATCGCGCGACTCTGGCGAGATATTTCGGTGTCGGCGAGCATGAGCTGGGCGCTCCCGAGGAAATTTCCTTCACGCGGAACCAAGGCATTGATGGCGACTGGATCGATGTTCCAAGGCTCGAACTGGGCGTGTCCGCCGGGCCGGGTGCGCTCGATCCGGGCGAGCAGTCGATAGGCTCGCTGCGCTTCTCGAAGGTATGGTTGCGGCAACAGGGCCTCGACCCCGCATTGCTTTCGAGCGTCGAGGTCATCGGCGATTCAATGGAACCCAGCCTGCGTGACGGCGATGAGATTCTGGTCGAACGCCTGAACGGCCCGCCGCGCGACGGCGTGCACGTTGTGCGGCTGGACGGGGCGCTGCTGGTCAAGCGGCTCGATACCAGCCGACCCGGATTGCTGACGCTCATCAGCGACAACCGCGCCTATCCGCCGATCGAGGTCGATAGCGGCGATGCGCATGTCGTCGGTCGCGCGGTCTGGAAGAGCGGGCGCATCTGACAGTCGGGCGGTTGCAATTGGCGCCGCACAGGGCCATTTCGCTTGCCATGACCGATACCAACGAACCGCCGATGCGCGTCGCGATCCTTCCAGTTACAGCGTTCCAGCAGAACTGCTCGCTGATCTGGTGCACCAAGACCATGAAGGGCGCGCTGGTCGATCCCGGCGGCGATCTCGACCGGCTAAAGGCAGCACTCGAAAAGGCGGGTGTGACGCTCGAAAAGGTGCTCGTCACGCATGGCCATCTGGATCACTGCGGCATGGCTGGCGAACTGGCGAAGGAATTCGGCGTGCCGATCGAGGGGCCGGAGGAAGAAGATCGCTTCTGGATTGCCCAGCTCGACAACGATTCTTCGCAATGGGGCATGGAAGCGCACAGCTTCGAGCCCGATCGCTGGCTCGGGAACGGCGACAAGGTCACGGTCGGCGAGCTGGAACTCGATGTCTATCACTGCCCCGGCCACACGCCGGGCCACGTCGTATTCCACCACGCGCCTTCGCATTTCGCCATTGTCGGCGACGTGTTGTTCCAGGGCTCGATCGGGCGGACTGATTTCCCGCGCGGCAATCATCAGGACCTGATCGATTCGATCACCGGCAGGCTCTGGCCGTTGGGCGACGACACCACTTTCGTGCCGGGGCACGGCCCGGTCAGCACATTCGGTCAGGAGCGCCAGACAAATCCCTTCGTGGGCGATCGTGCGCTCGGCCTCGTCTAGATCGTTTCTAGAAGCGCCCCAGCGCGATCAGCACGGCAACAACGCCGAGCCCCAGCAGTGTTAACAAGGCAAGCATGGTGCCGATCCCGCGCAGCATGTTGGGTTCGGCGCTGTCCATGCCGAATGCGTGGATGACCCGGCCAAGCATGAATAGCGCGCCGACTATAGCCAGCCAGGTTCCGCCCTTGCCGCTAAGCTCGATCGCGGCGATCAGGATCAGCACGAAAGGCGTGTTCTCGCCGAAATTGGCCTGGGCACGCATCCGCTGCAACAGCAGCGCGTTGCCGCCATCGCCGTGCATGATCTTTTCGGCCATTCTGGTGCGACCGATCCGAATCATGTGCCAGATCGTGATGAGAGCCGCTGCAGCTGCAAGGCTCAGTGTGGTTTGCAGGATCATGACGTAAATTTCTCCCCCTCGTTCCCGCTGGCATCATGCTTCAGGTCCAGACCGCTTGCAACATGTGCCAAATAGGCTATAGGCGCGCGTTCGTTCCGCTGGCTCCGGCCTTGGCGGTCCTTTTATGCAACCGATTTTTCCGAGACAGGTGCCGAGATGGCTGTTCCAAAACGCAAAGTATCGCCCTCACGCAGGGGCATGCGCCGTAGCCACGACGCGCTCAAGCCTGAGGCTTTTCACGAGTGCCCCAACTGCGGCGAGCTCAAGCGTCCGCACAACCTTTGCGGGGCCTGCGGGCATTATAACGGGCGCGAAATCATCGCGGTCGGGCTCTAAGCCCACAAAGACCGGAGATCGCCAATGAGTCTGCCGCGTATCGCCGTTGACGCGATGGGCGGCGACGAGGGCGTGCGCGTGATGATCGAGGGCGCGGCCCTTGCGCGCCGCCGGCACGAGCGTTTCAAGTTCCTGCTGGTCGGTGACGAGACGCGCATCAAGGCCGCTCTGGACAATCACCCCAACATGCGCGGCGCGTCCGAAGTCCTGCACGCCGAAGACACCATCGCCGGTGACGAAAAACCGAGTCAGGCCCTGCGTCGCGCCAAGACGACTTCGATGGGCATGGCGGTCGAGGCCGTGAAGTCCGGACACGCCGGGGCAGCGGTGAGCGGCGGCAATACCGGCGCCCTGATGGCGATTGCCAAGATCGCGCTGCGGACCATGCCCGGCATCGATCGTCCGGCGCTGGCCGCGCTGTTGCCGACCCTGGGCGATAACGATCTGGTCATGTTGGATCTGGGCGCGAATACTGAATGCGATGCGCGCAATCTTGTGGAGTTTGCGGTCATGGGCGCGGCCTATTCACGGGTCGTGACTGGCAGAAGCGCGCCGCGCGTGCGGCTGCTCAATATCGGCACTGAGGAAATCAAGGGCACCGATGCGCTTCAACAGGCGGCAGCGGTGCTGCGGCGCGCCGAGGGCAATCTCGCCATGGCGTTCGACGGATATGCCGAGGCCGACATCCTTGGCAGCGGTGCGTTCGATGTCGTGGTGTCCGACGGGTTCTCCGGTAACATCGCGCTGAAGGCGGTCGAAGGCACGGCCAAGTTCGTCGCCGATCTCCTGAAACGCAGTTTCACCAGTTCGCTGCGCTCGAAATTCGGATTCCTGATTTCGCGCCCCGCAACCGAGCTGCTGCGCCATCATCTCGATCCGAACAATCACAATGGCGCGGTTTTTCTGGGTCTCAACGGCATCGTGGTGAAGAGCCACGGCGGAGCGAGCGCGGCTGGCGTCGCCAATGCCGTCGCGGTGACTGCGCGCCTGCTTGAGGAAAATGTGACAGAGCGCATCAAGGCGGACCTTGGCGCCATCGCGATGGACGATCTGCTTGGCTCGGCGAACGCGCAGGTTCGCGCCTGATGCTGCGTTCGGTTCTGATCGGTACGGGGTCGCAGCTACCCCGGCGCGCGGTTTCCAACGAGGAACTGGCCAAGACCGTCGATACCAGCGACGAATGGATCGTTGAGCGCACCGGCATCCGCAACCGCTACATAGCGGGCGACGACGAGACCACTTCGAGCCTTGCTATCGGCGCGGCGAAGAACGCGATCGAAGCCGCCGGTATCGAAGCGTCTGCGATAGATCTCATCATCCTGGCGACGGCAACGCCCGACCAGACATTTCCGGCCACTGCCACACAGGTGCAGGATGCGCTTGGCTGTAACGGCGGCATGGCTTTCGATGTCGCGGCGGTCTGTTCCGGCTTTCTCTACGCGGTTGGCGTGGCCGATGCGATGATCCGCGCGGGCAGCGCAAAACGTGCGCTCGTCATCGGAGCGGAGACGTTTTCGCGCATTCTCGATTGGGAGGATCGCGCGACCTGCGTTCTGTTCGGCGATGGTGCGGGCGCAATCGTGCTCGAAGGCAGGGAGGAGAGCGGCGAGACGCCGCGCGGCATTCTCGCGACCAGGCTGCACGCCGACGGGGCACACAACCAGCTGCTCTATGTCGATGGCGGCCCTTCGACCACGAAGACGGTCGGACATGTGCGCATGAAGGGGCCGGAGGTGTTCAAGCACGCGGTCGTCAATCTGGCCTCGGTTCTTGGCGAAGTGCTGGCCGATGCGGGCCTCGGCGACAGCGACATCGACTGGCTGGTTCCACATCAGGCCAACAAGCGGATTCTCGATGCGACGGCCCGCAAGCTGGGCATGCCCAAGGACAAGGTGGTGGTGACCGTGGACCGGCACGCCAACACGTCCGCAGCCTCGGTTCCGCTCGCGCTGGATACGGCGATCAGGGACGGTCGCATCAAGCCGGGACACCTCGTCATGCTGGAGGCGATGGGTGGAGGTTTCACCTGGGGCGCGAGCCTCATCCGGATCTAGCTCACCCTGAAATTGCCACTGTGCGAACGGGTCGTAAGCATGTTCATTTGCACAGTTTTGCTCTGACCGTTGCGTTTCTCACAGAACACGGTATCCTGCCTGTCGGGCAGGGTCGCGTACCGGGGATGGAGGCGAGATGCGCTCCAACGAAACATTGACGCGTGCAGCGATTGCAGAGGCGATCCACAATCGGTTGGGTCTGTCCCGCGCGGAATCGCTGACTCTGGTCGAATCGATCATCGATCACATCTGCGACGCGCTGGAGAACGGCGAAAACGTGAAGATTTCCGGTTTCGGAACCTTCCTGTTGCGCGACAAGGGCGAACGAATCGGTCGCAATCCCAAAACCGGCGTCGAAGTGCCGATCACGCCGCGCCGCGTGATGACCTTCCGGGCCAGCCAGATGCTGAAGGATCAGGTGGCCGGGCGGTGAGCCGCAGCGACGCATTTCGTGACGAACCCTTGCCCCCGTTCAGCGATGGCAAAGCGCCCGATGCGTTGCGCACCATTGGCGAAGTGGCAGGCGCGCTGGGCATACGCCAGCATGTCCTGCGCTATTGGGAAGAGCAGTTTCCCATGCTCAAGCCGGTCAAGCGCAGCGGCGGCAGGCGCTATTACCGGCCTGACGACGTGCGGCTTGTCGCCGCGATAGACCGGCTGGTGCATCGCGAGGGCTTTACCTTGCGCGGCGCGCGACAGGCGCTTTCGCAAGGCAATGCTGGCGGCGGGCTGGCCGAGCAGGGCGAGCAAGCAGCGATCACGCTGTCGCCCGATGCGCGCGAGGGCCTTGTCGCGATCCGCAGGCGTCTGGAAGCCGCACTCAGGGCCGCCTGAGCCTTTCCCAACCGATCAATGCGCAGGTTCCGGCCCGAGATCGGGATCGAGATCGCGCGGACGGACAAGGTGAACGAGGCGCGCGCAGCCTTCGCGAATGTCTTCCCAGCGATCGATGTCGAGCTCCATCACGGCAAAGGCAGCGGTCGGAAACTTCACCTCGACGATTTCACGCAGCGGACTGGTGCCGTCGTCCGGCACGAGATCGAAGATCAGGTCTTCAAGCCCCGGATTGTGGCCGACCATGATGATCGAGGCCGGATCGCCCTCCTGTTCGGCCAGCAGGTCCATGAGCGTCGCCGAACTGGCAAGATAAATGCGCCGGTCCCACAGGATCGGCGGGGATTCGCCCGATGCGTCGCTCGCGATTTCTATCGTTTGCGTAACCCGGGCGGCCGGAGAGGCGATGATCCTGCTCCAGCGCACACCATGGTCGCGAATATGCACGCCCATCAGCGCCGCGCCCTTGCGGCCCCGTTCGTTCAGCGGGCGGTCGAAGTCGCGCAGGCGCGCATCGTTCCAGTCCGACTTGGCATGACGGAAGAGACCGAGTTGTTTCATATCAGGGCCGGATTCTGTCGCGTCGTCAGGCTTCCTGAAACATCGCTTGCGACGCATTGTAAAGCCTCGTCGAGCGTAACGCGATCGACAGGCGTGCCGGACGGGAAAGCATCCAGCAGTCGCGAGGGGAAGGCGGCGGAAAGCACGACGAAGTGGCCGCGATCCTGCCGGGTGCGGATCAGGCGTCCGAAGGCCTGGGCGAGCCGCGCGCGGATCATCTCGTCATCGTGGGCGGAGCCGCCGTTCGCGGCCCGGCGCGCGCGGTGCAGGATCGTCGGGCGCGGCCAGGGCACCTGCTCCATCACCACGAGCCGCAGCGAATGGCCGGGCACATCGACCCCGTCGCGCAGGGCATCGGTGCCGAGCAGCGAGGCGTGCGGATCGTCGCGAAAAATATCGACCAGCGTGCCGGGATCGATGGGATCGACATGCTGGGCATAGAGCGGCAGCCCCTCCCGTGCGAGCCGGTCTGCAATCCGGCCATGGACCGCGCGCAGCCGCCTGATCGCGGTGAACAGGCCGAGCACACCGCCCTGTGCAGCCTCGATGAGGCGGGCATAGGCGCATGCAAGTGCCGCAATGTCGCCCTTCGGAACGTCGGTGACGATCAGCACGCGCGCCTGCTGGCCATAGTCGAACGGGCTCTCGTGGTCGCTGAGCAAGGGACGGGACGCCAGATGACGCGCCCCGGTCCGCGCCAGCGCGCCGTCCCAGCCCTCCGCCTCGCTCTGGCCGTGTCCGCCCGTGAGCGTGGCGGACGTGATGACAACGCCATGGGCCGGTTCGAGCACGGTCGCTGCAAATGGCTTCATCGGGTCGAGCCAGCGCCGCTCGATGGCCACGTCGAACTCGCGCGCATCGGAACGCTCGACCGATAGCCAGTCGACGAATTGCGGGTCGGTCGGGCCACCGAGCCGCTCCAGCAGTGCTTCCCACGCGCCAAGCAGGTCGATCCTCCAGGCGAGCGAATGGCGTGCGCC
>JAGREJ010000156.1 GCA_020446595.1 Novosphingobium sp.
TAGAACTGCGTGGTGGCGTCCACGTCGGCGACCGTGATCGCGACATGATCGATGAATCTCAGCAGTGCCATGACAGACCGTTCCTTCCCCCGGACCAATTAATCGGACAACCTTGCATCATTATGGACACACCGCGCAATCCAATACAGTATGAGCCTGACCGGCTCACAGCCGCACCATAACGATTCTCGGGAGATCAGGCTTGTCCACCGCAGTTCAGCGTTCCGAACCGGCCACCACTGTGCCGCCCCATGCCGACATCGTCGTCATCGGCGCGGGCTTCGGCGGCATCTACGCGCATCACCGCTTCCGCAAGCTCGGCATGAGCGTGTTCGGCTTCGAGCAGGGCACCGATGTCGGCGGCACCTGGTACTGGAACCGCTATCCCGGCGCGCGGTGCGACGTCGAAAGCGTCGATTACTGCTACTCCTTTTCGGATGACCTGCTCGACGAATGGCAATGGAGCGAGCGATTCTCGACCCAACCCGAAATTCTCGAATATGCGACCTACGTCGCCGACAAGTTCGACCTGAGGCGCGACATCAAGTTCGAAACGAAAGTTGTCTCCTGCCGTTACGACGAGGCCGCCAACCTCTGGACAGTCACGACCGACAAGGGCGATTCGATCACCTGTCATTATCTCGTGACAACGGTCGGCTGCCTGTCGGTGCCCAAGGATCCCGAATTCGAGGGACTGGAGAACTTCAAGGGCCAGTGGGTGCAGACCGGCGCATGGCCGAAGGAGGGTGTCGACTGGGCAGGCAAGAACGTGCTGGTGATCGGCACCGGCTCCTCGGCGATCCAGACCATTCCCGAAGTGGCGAAGACCGCGGGCCACCTCACCGTGTTCCAGCGCACCGCCAACTATTCGGTTCCGGCCTACAACGGTCCGCTTCCCGAACACCGCCGGGAGGAAGTGTTCGCCGACTATCCCGCCTATCTCGACATGCTCAAGCATACCCGCGGCGGCCAGACCTTCGAGCTTGGCACCGACCTCAGGGCAGCCGATTTCTCGCCCGAGGAACAGCGCGACAGACTGGAAAAGGCGTGGCGATACGGGCGCTGGAACCTGCAAAGCTGCTTCCGCGACATCACCATCAACGAAGACACCAACCAGATGGTGCGCGAGTTCTTTGCAGAGAAGCTGCGCGGCATCGTGAAGGATCCGGCAACCGCCGAAAAGCTCAATCCGAAGGGCTATCCGTTCGGCACCAAGCGGCTGTGCCTGGATTCGGACTATTTCGAGACCTTCAATCGCCCCAATGTCGATCTCGTCGATATCAATGAGGAGCCGATTGTCCGCATCACCGAGAGCGGCCTGCAGACGAGCGAGAAAGAATATCCCGCCGATCTCATCATCTTCGCCATCGGTTTCGACGCCATGACCGGCCCCTTGGTAAATCTCGGGATCGAGGGACGCGGCGGTGCCTCGCTTACGGAAGCATGGCAGGACGGTCCCGAATGTTACCTCGGCATCGCTGCGCCCGGCTTCCCCAACCTGTTCATGGTCAATGGCCCGTCGAGCGTCTCGGTGCTTTCCAACATGATCCTGACGCTCGAGCACCATGTCGACTGGGTCGCGGATTGCATCGAATACATGCGTGGCAATGGCTTCGACCGGCTCGAAGCGCGCAAGGATGCGACGCACGAATGGGCGGCACACACCGAGATGGTTGCCAATCGCACGCTCTTTCCCAAGGCCAATAGCTGGTACATGGGCGCCAACGTCGAAGGAAAGCCGCGCATGTTCCTGGCCTATATCGGCGGCTTCGACAATTACGTCGCGCGCTTCAACGAGGTCGCTGCGAAGGGTTTCGAGGGCTTCGACCTGAACAGGAGCAAAGTGGAGCAGACGGCATGAGCGCGATTGCCGAAGGCGGCGTTGCAGTCGTCACCGGAGCGGCGAGCGGCATCGGCTATGCGCTGTCGGAGGAAGCCCTGCGGCGCGGCATGAAAGTTGTCGTCTCCGACCTGCGCGAGGAAGCCCTCGCCGAAGCAGCTCAGAAGCTCACCGGTCAGGGCGCGGACGTGCTGGCGGTGCGCGCCGATGTCACCAGCGAAGCGGACATCGTCGCCCTGCGCGACAAGGCGCTGTCGAAATTCGGCAAGGTCAACCTGCTGGTCAACAACGCCGGGGCCTTCGTCGGCGGCTTGGCCTGGGAGACCAGCGCGGCGCAGATGGACTGGATCGTCGATCTCAACTTCAAGAGCGTCGCCCACGGCATCCGCCTGTTCGTGCCCTCGATGATCGAACAGGGCGATCCCTGCCACGTCATCACGATTGCTTCGGCGGCAGGCATCTCGGTCTATCCCGGCTATGCCTCTTACTCGCCCACCAAGCACGCGGCACTGGCGATCACCGAGGCGCTCTATCTCGATCTCATCGCCGAGCAGATCGGCAATGTGGGGGTCACCATCGTCATGCCCGGCATGGTGCGCACCGACATCATGAACCCGGAGAAGTCGAGCCCCGCCCAGCTCGGGCTCGACCGCGACGCGCGCCACGCCAATGCCACGGTGCGCGGGATCGAGGCGACCATGGCTTCCGCGCTCGACGGGGCGATAGCTCCGGAGGAACTGGCGCGGCGGGTGTTCGATGCCGCCGACAAGGGCGAGCTTTACATCCTGCCCAACCACGAGGGCGAGGCGCTGACAAATCTGACGCAGGCCATCGCGATGGGTCGTGCCAGCGGCAACAATCCATGGCCCGCGATCATGGCCGGTATGGCCACGCGGATGTTCGGCGAGAAAGAAGAGACGGGAGTCTGAGCATGGCACAGCAATTCGACATGGTGATTCGCGGCGGCACGGTGGTCGACGGCACAGGCGCCGAGCCCTACGCGGCGGACGTGGCGATCAAGGACGGACTGATCGCCGCAGTCGGCAAGATCGATGGTTCGGGCGCGGAGGAAATCGACGCGACAGGCCTCGTCGTCACGCCCGGCTTCATCGACCTGCATACCCATTACGACGGACAGGCGATCTGGTCCGAGCGACTCAATCCTTCCTCGGGGCACGGCGTCACCACCGTGGTGATGGGCAATTGCGGCGTCGGCTTCGCGCCGTGCCGCCCTTCGGACCGCGATCTCCTCGTCATGACGATGGAAGGCGTCGAGGATATTCCAGGCGTGGTCATGGCCGAGGGCCTGACCTGGGAATGGGAAAGCTTTCCCGAATTCATGGCTGCGCTCGAAGCGCGGCGGCGCGACATCGACGTGGCGGTCTTTGCCCCGCACTCGCCAATCCGCGTCTATGTCATGGGCGATCGCGGCGCCAATCGCGAACCAGCCACACAGGCGGACCTCGATGCAATGCGCGAATTGACTCGTGAAGCAGTCGAGGCGGGAGCCATCGGCGTCGCCACCAGCCGCACCCTGATCGACCGTCGCGCCGATGGCGCACCGGTGCCCAGCTTTGCTGCATCGACCGAAGAGCTGGTCGCACTGGCGCAAGGTGTGCGCGAGGCCGGTGGCGGTCTGGTCCAGGTGCTTCCCGAATTCGGCATGGATGGAAATCCGCCCAAAGTGGATTTCGAGATCATGCGCGATGTCGCGACGGCAAGCGGTCAGCGGGTCACTTTCAGCATGGCGCCGGGCCGTTCTGAAAAGGCCAACGCGTTCTGGAGGGAGCTGATGGACATGGTCGATGGCTACAACGCCAGCGGCCAGGGTCCGATCCTGCACCCGCAGTTCGCGCCGCGCCCGGTGGGCATGCTCGCCAGTTTCGACCTTACCAGCAATCCGTGGGCGGACTGCCCCAGTTACAAGGCTCTGGCGCACCTGCCGATAGAGGAGCGCGTCAAGGAACTGCGCAAGCCAGAGATCAAGAGCAGGATCCTCTCCGAAACGCCGGACGAGGCGATCATTCCGCTCACCGCGCTGACCCGCAACAATTACCACATCATGTTCGAAGTCAGCGACAAGCCCAAATACGAACCCGAGCCGGGCCAGAGCATCAAGGAACGGGCCGAGGCTCTGGGCGTGACGCCGGAGGAACTGGCCTACGACCTGCTGCTCAAGGACGAGGGCCGCAATTGCCTGCTGGT
>JAGREJ010000157.1 GCA_020446595.1 Novosphingobium sp.
ACCCTGCGCATAGTTCGCCGTGAGTTTCAGACCCGACTGACCCATCGGGACGACGATTCCCGCGCGCGGCGTCCACCGTGCTCTGCCGTTTTCGGGAAAATCGGCACGCAGCCCGACCCTCAGTTCGATCTCCGGTCGCACCAGTGCGGCGGTAGCAAACAGACCCGGCAGGCTCCGGCTCAGCGAATAGGCGGCCGGAATGGGAAAACCGAAATTTACGATCCCGTCGCTTGTGCCGCTTTCGTGCACCAGCGAAGCTCCCAGGCCCAGGCTCAGTGTCTCGCTGGCGGCAAGATCGAGCCCTCCGACCACTTCGAGGCGTTCGAAGCGACTATCGCTGGAGATCGGCGGCACACCATCGAGAACGCCGGGTGCGATACCCGGCGAATCGCTTTCGAAGCTGCTGCGGCTCCAGCCCGCGCGAAGCTGTCCGGTAAGGCCGGTCCCAAGCTCTGCCCGAAGCGCCGCGCCGAGCAAAATCTGCTCGCGTTCGCGCCGTTCGGCATCGCGGATAACTGCAAGCTCGGGGCCGCCGCTATCCTCGGGAAAGCCGTTTCCTTCGCTACGGGAATAGAAGCCGAAAAGATCGAGCGCCACGCTGCCGCCCAGATCGGGCGAGCCGGAAATCATCGCCGACTGGCCCTCGCTGGTCGTGCCGCTGAGCAGGTCTCCGGTATCGCGGGCAGTTGCGGCGAGAATCAGCGACCCTGATTTCCCGGTGAGAGCCGCGCGCGCGCCGAGTTCGAACCGATCACCACTACCGTATCCGAGCCGCACACTCGCGCCGCTTTCCTCCGGTGCGTCGAGTCGCAGGCTGACGACGCCTGCCAGCGCATCGGCGCCGTATGCCGTTGAGCTTGGACCGGACAGCACATCGATCCGCGCGACATCGCCGGCGCCGATCAGCGAGAAGTCGAAGCCGCCACCAGAGGACAGCATCGGATCGTTGACCCGCACGCCATTGATGGTGACGAGCGTGAAATTGGGTTCGCCGCCACGCACGGCCAGATAGCTGCCGCCGCCCAGGCCGCCCTTCTCGAAAGCGTCGATTCCGGGAAGCAGGGCGAGGCTCTCAAGCACGGAAACCGGAGCTTGCGCCGCCAGATCCTCGCGAAAGAGTGTGCGCACACCGCCTGTCGCATCCTGCGCCGGATCGTCCGCCCGTGCGCTGACCACAATCGCGGTTTCGCCATGTTCGTCGGCGAGGGCGCGGCCCGGCAACAGTGACAGAGCGCAAATTGCTGCGGCAATGACGATTTTTTCCGGGGATTTTTTCAAGATTCTGTCTCAAATTTGCGGGGAATCGGTGGCCTGAACCAAGTGTGTCCCACTATGGCCGCAATGGCGCCCGGATCGCGTCGTGGCGGATAAAGGCGAAGTAGGCAGGTGGCAATGCAGCGAGCCGGTTCGATCCTGACAAGTCTGGGCATAGTCGCTGTGGCTGTGCTGCTGGGGGTGGTCCTCGCCGATTTTACGCAGGCGCTGATCCGCCTGCTGCTCCCGCTCCCCGATATGCCGCTGCTGCGCACCGAGATTGTCGGTGCATCGACCTATCTGGCGATCGGTGCGCTTATCGCTTTCGGCTTGAGCGCGATGCTGTTTCCGCAGGCGCTGTTTTCCTCGGCCGAGCGCACGGCAAAGCAGGCCTATGCCTGGGGCGCGGCCTGGGGCGCAGGGTCGCTCTATCTGTTCTTCATGACCAGCGACGTGTTCCCGCACCAGCTGCTGGTTGGCGCATTCCTGATCGCCGTCGTGCTGTTCTGGCTCGGCTATGCCCTGTTCGGGAGTGACCGGGATACAGAAGGCAGGGCCACGGTTGGCGGACGCCTGCTGGCGGTGATCGGTGCGACTTTCAGGCTGCTGCTCAAGCCGTTCACCTGGCTTGCCGTGCTGGTGACACTGCTGCCGCTGATCGCCGCCGTGCTCTATGTCGCCAACCAGAACTTCCGCGATTCGGTCGCCGAATTTCGCGTACGCCAGAACGTGTCGGTCGAGGGCGACTGGATGACGGTGCCGGTCAACACCAGGACTCAGCTCCTCCAGCCTATCGCGATCCGCATGGAGCCGGGCCGCGAGGGCTCGATGCTGGTTCTGGAGCGGGCCGGGCGGCTCTACCGCATGGGCTATCCCGACAATGGCACCAAGGAATTGCTGATCGATTTCGCCGATGTGGTCGGTGAGGTGAACCTCGAAAACGGCGCGCTCGGCTTCGATTTCGATCCGCGATACGGCAAGGAGGGCGAAGGGAGCGGCTTCGTCTACGTCTATTTCACCAGCTTCACGCCCGAGAAGCAGACCAATTACCTTGCCCGCTTCGACCTGTCGCTGCCCGATGCCCCGGCTCGGCTCGCCTCGCGTTACGACCTGATCGCGCAGGAGCGTCCGCCATCGCAATACCACAACGCGGGCCATGTCGAGCTTGGACCGGATGGCATGCTTTACCTGTCAATGGGCGAGATGAGCCTCGATGCCGCCTACCAGCGTGTCGACAAGAGCCTCGCGGGCGGGATCATGCGCATCGACGTAACCGGCAAGAGCGGCGTTCCGATCCCGCGCCAGCCGGAGGGCGGCAAGACGCAGGGCTACACCATTCCGGCGGACAATCCGTTCCTCGATGTGCCCGGCGCGCTCGGCGAGTTCTACGCCATCGGGCTGCGCAATCCGTTCCGCTTCCATATTGACCCGCAATCCGGTCTGATCTGGACCGGCGATGTCGGTTCGACCACATGGGAGGAAGTCGATGCCATCGAGAAGGGGGGTAATTACCAGTTCCCCTACGATGAAGGCGGCCGTCCGACCACGTGGGAAAAGCCCGCGAAGGTGCTGGGGACCGAGCATGGCCCGGTCTGGACCTATCAGCACACCGCCTATGACCGATCGGTGATCGGCGGGATCGTCTATCGCGGCAAGCGGTGGCCCGATCTCGACGGCAAATACCTGTTCGGGGACAACTATTCGGGCACGTTCTGGGCAATTCCTGCGGTAAACCGCAAGGCGGACACGCCGCTGACGCTCGGTCAGGCAGACAAATATGCACAGCGCGGCTTCACCTCGATCATCCAGACCCCGGACGACCGCATTCTCGTCACCATCATGGGCTCGTCGAGCGCGCCCAATGGCGAAATCGTCGAACTGGTGCCAAAGGCGCAAGGTGCGGCGGCCAGCATTGCCGGAGCAGGGGCGGTGGCCGCCGCTGCGACCGAGGCCGCGACGATGAGCGAGGCGGAGGTCAGCCAGAGCTACGTCACCAATTGCGCGCGCTGCCACGGCGAGACCGGGCATGGCGACGGGCCGGATGCGGCGCTGCTCAAGGAGCAACTCGGGGTCGTGCCCACGAATTTCCATAGGCCCGCGTTCAAGGCCAAGGACCGGCAGGAGATCCATAAGGCCATTGCCGAAGGCGGGGGCGCTGTCGGCCTGTCGGATGCAATGCCGCCGTGGTCGAGCCTGTTCGAGGACAAGGAGATCCAGGCGCTAACCGACTATGTTCGGTCAATGCCTGAGGAGTAGGCCGGTCTTAGCCTTGGAGGCGGCGTCAGTCGCGGAGCGGTCTGAACGTCGCCCTGATGTCCTCGACGATCTTCTGGGGTTCTTCCGCCGGAGCGAAATGCCCGCCGCTGTGATGCTCTCTTGAATAGACCAGATTGTAGTAGGCGCGGTGCGCGTCGCTCGGGCCGGGGCCGCTATCGGGAACCATGAAGGAAATGCCGGTCGGGGTTTCCACTACCGGACTGCGATCATGCGAAGGCGACCAGGGGTAATTGGCCGTATCTGCGTAGTATCGCACCGACGAGGCGAAGGTCTCGGTAGCCCAGTAGATCGTCGCGTTGACGAGCAACTCGTCTCTTGTGAACCGGCTTTCGATATCGCCGCCGCAGTCGCTCCATGCGCGCCGGCGTTCCAGCAACCATGCCAGAAGTCCGACCGGCGAATCCTGCGCCATCCATGCGAGCGTCTGCGGGTCGATCACATGAACGGCGACGTGGCTGGCGAATTTGCGCTGTCTTGCAATGGCGGCGGCCCGTGCTTCCGGAGCATCGGGCAGAACCGCGTTGGCGTTCAGGTCCCAGTTGCGTTCGGAATTGAACTTGTCGAGCGGCAGGGCATTGGTGAGGTGGATGCCGATCAGGCTGTCGGCATATTTGTGCCCAAGCTGCGTCGTGACCAGCGCGCCCCAGTCGCCGCCCTGTGCGCCGTAACGCGGGTAGCCCAGAACCTCGGTCATCAGGCGATGCCACAGGTCGGCATTGCGCCAGAAATTCATCCCCGCTTCGCCTGGCGGACCGGAAAAGCCGAATCCGGGAAGCGAGGGAACGATCACGTCGAAGGCATCGCGAGGATCGCCGCCGAATTCCTCCGGTCGGGACAGCGGGCCGATCACATGCCTGAGGTCCCAGAATGTCCAGGGCCAGCCGTGCGATAGGATAAGCGGGATAGGTGCAGGACCTTCTCCCGCTTGCCTGATGAAATGGATCGGCACGCCGTCGATCTCGGTTCTGAAGTGATCGAACCGGTTGATCTCCGCTTCCTGCGCGCGCCAGTCGAAGTGATCGCGCCAATAGGCGGCCAGATCCTTGAGATAGTCTCCATTGACGCCATAGCGCCAGTCGGCATTACCGACCTCTGGCGCCCACCGCACGTTCTCCAGCCGACGCTGAAGGTCAGTCAGTATCGCTTCGGGAATGTGCGGAACGTAGGGCGTCACCCGCGACATGGCGTCAGGCGGCGGGCGGAGCCGGGCTCGTCTCTGTCCACTGCGCCAGGGCCTCCCGGCGGTAGATCAGCCAGCCCTTGTCGCTCTTGCGGCACCAGTCGCGATACTGCACGCCCATGGTCAGGTTGATCATGTCGGAGCCCGGCTTGGCCTTGTGGACGGCTATCGCATAGGAAATCACCCGCGCTTCGTCGCCGTTCAGCTCAATGTGCTGGTTGGTGATGTTGTGCTGGGTCGCGGCATATTCCTGCGCGCCGCCCCAGACCTTGGGAAGGTATTCGTCAATCGCGGCCTCGCCCATTGCGCCTTTGGAGATGGCGTCGTCGCTGAAGACGCTGCGGGTGAGGTCGTAATCGTGCATGTCGACGCCCAGCGCATAGACCTTCACCAGTTGCAGCACTGCAAGCCGGTCGGGAAGCTCGGCGGGATCGAAGGCCGCAATCGGACCTGCCCAGTTCTTGATTTCGTAGGTCATGAATTTTCTCTCCCTGATCAGTAGGCTGTCGCGCGCGTCGCGGCATTGCCGTGCTCGTCCACCGCATAGAGCGCATCGTTGTAATGGCAACCCGGCGGCACCCAGGCGAAGGTCTTGGGCTGGGCAAATTTGTAATAGAGGACCCTGCGCCCCGCATCTGGCGAGGTTGGCGGCGGTGTCGAATGCATCGTATCGCCGAAATGGACGGTGAGGTCGCCCGGTTCGGTCTCGAGCGCGACGACCGGCAAGTCGCGTTCCTCGCCCCAGGCATAGGGCCGTTTGTGATAGCGGTGCGAACCGGCCATGAACATCACCTGCCCGTTAGCGGCATTGGCGACATCGAGCTGCACTCCGGTCTGGATCAGCGGGTTCATTACCGGAGATCCGCCAACTCCGTCGTCGATATGCCACCACAGGTCGCCCTTGCCCTCGACCACGTCAGGATGCTTGATGAACACCATCGGACCGTCGAGCCGGTCATCGCAGACGCGCATGAACGGGGCAGCAAGTCCCGCATAATGCGCGAGGCGGGGATCGTGGGCAAAGTCGCCGATTTCGGACGAAAAACGTTCGCAATGATTGATGCGGGTGACCAGTTCCTCGCCCTTGCTGTTCAATGACCACCACGAGCGCGGATCGCCGGGGACCGAGCCATCCATGCAGCGCTCGATCTCGCCGCGCAGCAAGGCGATCTCCTCGGACGAAAACACGCCCCGAATGTGTAGGTAGCCCATCGTTTGGAGATAGTGGCGCATATCCGTCACCGGATCGTCCGGCGTGAACGAGCGATCCAGAGCCAACGGTGCGCCCATCCGGTCGATCAGCGTAGTGAGGACGGCAGGGCTGTAGATCGGCTTGCCGTCAGTCAGGCTGCGGACAACCGGCTCCCATTCACGCCACTGCGCCAGAGATCCCTGCACCAATGTCGCCCTGCGCGTCTGCACTGCGCCCACGGCCGAGATCAGCTGGTTGATGTGATCCGAGAAGGTCGCCTCGTCGAGCTCGACCACGGTAGCGGCACTGTCTGCTCCTCGAGTTATGCTCACTCCTTCGGGACTTGCCTGCCAGCAGAATGCATCGCCGGTCGGTGTAACGAATGCAATGCGGGGCAGGGCAGAGGCATATTCGGCCACCAGATGACCGTTGCACTGGACAAGTCCCGGCAGCGTGGTCTCATGAAATCGCTGGAACCCATGCGCCGGGAAGGCCTCGGCTATTCTTGCGACCCAGGGTAGCTGTGTCCTGTCCTGAAACATGGCCTTCTCCTCCGCGAGACTATGCCCGTCAGTTCCAGCTCTTTCCCCATTCGCCGGTGTGCAGGGTCTGCCCTGTCATGGTCCCCGCCGTTTGCTGGGCAAGGCTGATGACCGGTCCGCCCAGCGCCTCGGGCGTGCAGGGCCGCACCAACCCTTTCGACTTGAAGTCCGCGACCGCTGGCGCGTCATGCGAGTTCCAGGTCTCGGTATCGACCGCACCGGGGCTGAGCGCGTTCACGGCAATGCCATACTCCTTCAACTCTTCGGAAAAGAAGTGCGTCATGCGGTTGAGAGCAGCCTTGGTGACGCCATAGAGCAGCATGTCGTCATGTCCGGCGTGCCCTTTTACAGACGATCCCGCCATGGCC
>JAGREJ010000158.1:0-1817 GCA_020446595.1 Novosphingobium sp.
GTATTGCGCGCGCACGAGGATGGCGACCTGATCGAGCGGCGCGCCTTCGCGTTCGAGCCGCTCGATATCCTCGCCGACGCGGCGCGCTTCCTCGGGAGCGTCCCACACGCCGATCACGCGCAGTTTGTCGCCCGCGTGGCGTTCGGTCCACAGGGTCTTGCCGAGGCGCTGGCTGTTTTCGCTGATGAGGCCCGAGGCGGCAGCGAGAATTTGCGGGGTCGAACGGTAGTTCTGTTCCAGCCGGATCACTTTGGAGCCGGGAAAATCCTTTTCGAACTTGAGGATATTGGCGACTTCCGCTCCGCGCCACGAATAGATCGACTGGTCGTCGTCTCCCACCACGCAGATGTTCTGCCGCTGCTGAGCGAGCAGGCGCAGCCACAGGTACTGGACCTGATTGGTGTCCTGATATTCGTCCACAAGGATGTATTTGAAGCGGCTCTGGTATTGCTCCAGCACGTCCCGGTGCCTGCGCAGGATGTTGAGCATGTGGAGCAGCAGATCGCCGAAATCGCAGGCATTGAGCGCCTTCAGCCGATCCTGATAGAGCTGGTAGAACTGCTGGCCGCGCCCGTTGGCATACATCTCGTTCTCTGCGGCATCGAGGTCGGCGGGGTTGAGGCCACGGTTCTTCCAGCGGTCGATCAGGCCCGCCAGTTGCCGTGCGGGCCAGCGTTTCTCGTCGAGATCGTTGGCCGCAATGAGCTGTTTGAGCAACCGAAGCTGATCGTCGGTATCGATAATCGTGTAGTTCGATTGCAGCCCGACCAGCTCGGCATGGCGGCGCAGCATCCTGGCGCCGATCGAGTGAAAGGTGCCGAGCCAGGGCATGCCTTCGACCGCATCGCCGATCAGATTCCCCACCCGCTCGCGCATTTCGCGCGCGGCCTTGTTGGTGAAGGTGACGCACAGGATTTCTGAAGGCCAGGCCAAACGGTTGTGGATCAGCCAGGCAAGCCTTGCAGTCAGCGCCGCTGTCTTGCCCGTGCCCGCACCCGCCAGCATCAGCACCGGGCCTTCGGTCGTCAGAACGGCTTCGCGCTGCGGTTCGTTGAGCCCGGCGATCAGGGCTTCGCGCGGAGCGGCTGGGGCAGGGACGGTAGATTGGGACACAGGTGAACAGTTAGGGAACGGTACCGACTCGCGCAAGCCGGGTGATCAGGCCATCCGCAGCAAATGCAGGCGTGCCTTACCGACATCGCGCGTGGCGTCGATCTCGAAGCCTCTTGCTGCAAGTTCCTCGCCTTTCCCGGTCTCGATGCTGATCCACGTCGCCGGACCGATCCAGCCCAGCCGCTTCAGCTTGTCGAGCGCCACCGCGCCCGCGCCGGTGCCATAGGGCGGGTCCATCAGCAGCAGATCGACCGGCTGCGGGGCAGGACCGAGCGCCATGACCGACGATGCCCGGACGTCGCATTGGCTCTGCGCGCGCAGGTTTGCGATATTGCTGCGCAGAGCGCGCAGGGCCGCCGCATCCTGTTCGACGAAAATCGCCCTTTCCGCGCCGCGCGAGAGCGCTTCTAGCCCGAGTGCGCCAGATCCGGCGAACAGATCCGCCACTGTCAGCCCTTCGAACGAGCCGAGACGGCTCGCCAGCATCGAAAACAGAGTCTCGCGCGTGCGATCCGCTGTGGGCCGGGTGGTGTCTCCCTTGGGCGCGACCAGTGGTCGGCTGCGCCATTGCCCGGCGATGATCCTCATTTCACGGGCTTGCCGAGCGATTTCTCGAATCGTTCGAAGTCCTTGCCGGTGATTTCCACGGCCGCGCCGCGCGGCAAGTCGCCCAGCGCCAGTTCGCCATAGCCGATGCGGATCAG
>JAGREJ010000158.1:2049-4616 GCA_020446595.1 Novosphingobium sp.
AGCTGACGTTTCAGTTCGCCGTCGTTGGTCAGCAGCAGCAGGCCCTCGGTATTGAGGTCGAGCCTGCCGACCGGCATCAGCCGGGGCGAGCCCTTGGGAAGTGCATTGCGCAGTGCGGTGTAGATCGTCGGGCGACCCTTTGGGTCGCGCTCGGCGGTAATCAGCCCTTGCGGCTTGTGAAAGGCGAACAGGCGAGTCGGCTCGGGCGCGGCGACAGGCTTGCCATCGACCGTCACGCCTTTCAGGTTTTCCAGGATCGTCGCGGGCGTGGTGACCGGCGCATCGCCGATTTTCACCCGGCCATCGGCGATCATCCGCTCGGCCTCGCGACGGCTGGCGACACCGGCGCGCGCCAGCAGTTTGGCGATTCGCTCGCCCTTGGGTCGATCTGTTTCAGACATGGCGGCGCCATAGCCCGCTGTGTCGGCCTGGGAAAGCGTCAGCCTTGCGCGTTGGGATGCGGCCCTCGACGCGAATCTGCGTCCTGCTGAGGGTCGAACGGACGCCATCCGGTGATGTCGCGGATCATCGGCAATCCGCAGCGATCGCAGTTAGTGCGGTGATGCAGACCATCGAACCATACCCGGTTTCGATTGATCTTGTGGGACTTGAGGATGCAAAGCAGTGACGACATGGTGAGCGCTCCATGACATGGTCGCCAGTCACCCTCTCTCCAAGGGGCAATATCATGTCAGGGGCGAGCATTCAAAGAACAATGCGGCTGTTTGCGGGTTTTGCCTGCTGCCGAAGCTGTTGATCTTTCCGGCTCCTGTGCTTCCTTTCGGACGGCCAACGGCCTAATCCGGTCGCCCGGATAGGCAGGAGAGATGCGCGTGACGGTCGGAATGGATACCCTGATCCTGTTCGCGGTGATCGCCGCAATCGTCGCCCTTGCTTTCGTCGTTCCGAGTTTTGCGCCCTATCGTCGCAAGATGCCCTTTGTGGCCTTCCTGCTGGGTATTTCGAGCGGCTTTCCGCTGACGCTGCTGCTGGCGACGATGACCTTCTGGCTCTCCAAGGTTGGCATCGACAAGCAGACGATCGGTTTCGCGATCGGCCTTACCACGCCCTATACGCTCAAGTTCCTGTGGGCGCCGCTGGTCGATAAGGTCCAGCTTCCGGTTCTGCACGGACTGTTCGGTCAGCGGCGGTCGTGGCTGTTCTTCGTTCAGGCGCTGTTGTTCGCCGCCTTGTGGCAGCTGGGCGCAAGTAATCCATCCAATGACAATATCGCTCCCTTTGCCTTCTGGGCCATCGTTGTCGCCTTCCTCTCGGCGACGCAGGACATCGTCATAGACGCCTACCGCATCGAGATCCTTTCGGACGACGAGATCGCCCACGGCACCGCGATGAACCAGTTCGGCTATCGCACCGGTAACCTGCTGGCGGGGGCGGGAACCGTGTGGCTGGCATCGACAGAAGGGATCGGGGCGGGCTGGGCGGCAGCATATGGCGTGACCGCATTCCTGGTCCTGCCCGCCGCGATCGGGGCCCTGTGGGCCGGGACGGGGCGTTACGATCCATCGTCGGCGCGCGCGGCGGGCCAGAGCTTCGGCAACTGGCTGAAGGAAACCGTGGTCAATCCCTTCGCCGAATTCCTTGGCCGCAAGGGCGCGGTCCTGATCCTGCTGTTCGTGCTGATCTACAAGGTCGGCGATGCCATGGGGCAAGGGATGCTCAACCCGATGATCGTCGAGTTGGGCTTTTCCGACACCGAATTCATCGCGGTGAACAAGTTCGTGGGCTTCGCCGCGCTGATCGTCGGCTCGGCGCTTGGCGGGCCGTTCATCGCCTGGCTGGGCATGGGGCGCGCCTTGTGGATTTCCGGCCTGCTGATGATGTTCAGCAATCTGCTGTTCTGCGTGCTGGCCATGGTCGGCCACTCGCCGCTGATGCTTGGCCTTGCAGTCGGAACCGAGAACCTGACCAGTGGCATCGGCCTCACCGTGTTCGTCACTTACCTCTCGGGCCTTTCGAGCCTTGCCTATACCGCGACGCAATTCGCACTTCTATCGAGCTTTGCTGCGGTGGGCCGGACCTGGCTCGCAGCGCCATCGGGCTATATTGCGACGGCGTTGGGCTGGGTTGGCTTCTGGCTGTTCACTGTTGCCGTCGCGCTGCCGGGAATGATCCTGCTGTGGATCCTGTGGCGCAAGGGCTTCGTGGTCGAGACAGTGCGCCAGCCGAGTACCGAGGATGACGGGCATGAGGCGGCGAAACCGGTCTAGTCTGGCAGTTCCCGGTTGAGCCGAAGGACTTCGCCCGCAAGGTAAAGTGAGCCGCAGATCAGTACGGGAAGGCCATCGTCGGGAAGGGCGGTAAGGGCCTCTGCGACGTCGGGCGTGGCTCTGGCGTCGGGGCCGAATGCCTCTGTTCCGTGGTGATCGTGGCCGGGGACCGGAACCGCGGTGAGGCTGGCAACGCTTTCGCCCAGCGGTCCGGCGATCGCGCGCGGATCCTTGTTCGCGAGCATGCCGACGATCAGGTGCAGGCGTTTCCCGGCGAAATGGCGCGCTATGGCCGCTCCGGCATCGGGATTGTGGCCGCCGTCGAGCCAGACCTCGCGG
>JAGREJ010000159.1 GCA_020446595.1 Novosphingobium sp.
GTCGGCGCGGGCGACAGCTTCACCGCCGGCATGGTGCACGCTCTGGCCCATGGGCAGGAGCTGGATGAAGCGTTCCGTCTTGGCATGGCGACCGGCTCCGCCGCCATCCTGACGGCGGGCACCGGCCTTGCCCTGCGCGAGGACATCGAGCGTTTGCTCAAGCAGTATAGCGCGTGCTGAGTCGCCGAGGCGATGTCAGCGGCTACGCCCTTGACCTGCGCTCCGCCTGCCGTGATTGAGCGACCGCCAGGAACCCGCCGGAGCCAACCTCAATGCCCAAGGTCATCTACATCGCCCACGATGGCGCGCGCACCGAACTCGACATTGCCGAGGGCGAGAACGTGATGCACGGCGCGCTCTATAATGGCGTGGAGGGCATCGTCGGCGAATGCGGCGGTGCGCTCGCCTGCGCGACGTGCCATTGCTATATCGACGAGGCGTGGACGGAGAAGGTCGGCGGACCGGGCTCGCAGGCCGAGCTGGACATGCTGGAAAACACCGCCGCCGAAGTGAAGCCCAACAGCCGCCTGACCTGCCAGATCGCGGTCACGCCCGAACTGGACGGCCTTGTCGTCCATATGCCCGAAGCGCAATACTGAGGAGCATCAGATGGCCACTACCGCGGAACCCGAGGTTCCCGACCACGTCCCACCCGAACTCGTCCGCAAGGTCGATCTCGTGCTGGGAGAGGATTTCCTCAAGGATCCCTACGCCTTCCTGTCGTCGATGCATGACGATCTGCCGCGCCTGTTCTGGAACACCGGTTCAGTGCCGGGCAACGGCTGGGTGACGATCAGCCAGCCGCTCGCCTTCAAGGCGCTGCGCGATCCGGATCATTTCGATGTCCCGCCGCTGTTCATCTTCCCGCGCGACGAGGACAACTGGTTCCGGATGATCCCGCTTGAAATCACCGCGCCCGATCACCGCAAGTTCCGCAACATTCTCGATCCGATGCTCAGCCCGCGCGGGGTGCTGGCGCTTGAGAACGACATCCGCGCGCTCGCCAACCAGTTGATCGACCAGTTTGTCGACAAGGGCGAGTGCGAATTCACGACCCAGTTCGCGCGCCCGCTGCCGGTCATGGTGTTCCTCAATTTCATGGGCCTGCCGGTCGAGAAGCTGGACCAGTTCGTCGAATGGGTCGTTTCGCTCATCCAGTTCGCCGATTTCGGTCGCGCCAAGGAGATCATGGGGGAAATAGAAGCCTATCTCACCTCCGTAATCGAGGAGAAGCGCGCCAATCCGGACGACAAGGCGATCAGCCGCATTGTCCACACCACGTTCGATGGCGAACCGATGACCGAGCGCGACGTGATGGGTTTCACTTTCTTCCTGTTCATCGCCGGAATCGACACGGTCTATGCCGCGCTCAACAATTCCTGGCTGTGGATGGCGCGCCATCCCGAACGGGTGAAGGAACTTGTCGCCGATCCGGACAACCGCGACCTGCAGACCGAAGAGCTGTTGCGCGCCTTCGCACCGACCTTCTCGGGCCGATACCTGACGCAGGACCTCGAACTGGACGGGGTGACGCTGAAAAAGGGAGACAGCTTCACCAGCTTCCTGCCCGCTTGCAATTACGACCCGGAGATCTGGGACAATCCGAAAGAGATCGATTTCACCCGCGTCAAGAAGCCGATCCTGACCTTCACCGGCGGCATCCATTCGTGCATGGGCGGGCATCTGGCGCGGCTCGAATTCCGCATCGGCCTCAACGAATGGTTGAAACGCATCCCCGAATTCAGCCTCAGGCCGGGTGCCGAGATCAGATATGTCCCGAGCGGGGTCGTCGGCCCCGAAAGCGTTCCGCTGGTCTGGTAGCGCCATGGACACGACAGACGCCGTCGTGATTGGCGCGGGCGTCGTCGGATTGGCGATTGCGCGCGCCTTGGCCAAGTCCGGACGTTCGGTCGTCGTTCTGGAAAAGGAAATGGCGTTCGGCACGGGAGTATCATCGCGCAGCAGCGAGGTGATCCACGCCGGACTGCACTATCCGGCCGGTTCTCTGAAGGAGCGCCTGTGCATCGCGGGCAAACACCTGCTCTACGACTATTGCGCCAGCCATCAGGTTCCACATCGTCGCGTCGGAAAGCTGACCATCGCCGCGACGACGGACGAAATCGCGCGGCTCGAAGCGATTGCCGCCCACGCCCGTCACGCCGGTGCCGACGATGACCTAGCCCTGCTCGATGGGAGCGAAGCGAAGGCCATCGAGCCCATGCTCGACTGCGCCATGGCGCTGCTCTCGCCGTCCAGCGGGATCGTCGATTCACATGCCCTGATGCTTTCGCTGCTGGGCGAGGCCGAGGATCACGGGGCAATGCTGGCCCGTGAAACGCCGGTTACCCGGATCGCGCGGCGCGGAGATCTCTGGTGCGTCGAAAGCGGCGACATGGCGATTGGTTGTTCGCTGCTGGTCAACGCCGCCGGACTGGATGCACAGCATGTGGCGAGCCTGACCGAAAGCTTCGATCCCGCGCTGATCCCGCCGCTCCATCTCGCCAAGGGCAGCTATTTCGCCGTGTCCGGCAAAGTGCCGTTCTCGCA
>JAGREJ010000160.1 GCA_020446595.1 Novosphingobium sp.
CGATTCGATCCAGACCATGCATTCGGACCAGATCGAGGGCGCACCGGGCACGGTCAGTCAGGTACGTGGCTGCGCTTTCGAGCTGATCCGCTTCGCCAAGGAGCGTGGCACCGTGCTGGTGCTGGTCGGCCATGTCACCAAGGATGGCTCCATCGCCGGGCCGCGCGTGCTCGAGCATATGGTCGATGTGGTGATGAGCTTCGAGGGGGAGCGCAGCCACCAGTATCGGATCCTGCGCAGCCTCAAGAACCGCTTCGGCCCGGTCGAGGAAATCGGCGTATTCTCGATGGAAAGCGAAGGACTGACCGAAGTCGCGAACCCATCGATGCTGTTCCTTTCGGGCCGGGAGGAAGCGGTGCCGGGAAGCGCCGTGTTCCCGGCTATGGAAGGCACGCGGCCGGTGCTGGTCGAGGTGCAGGCGCTGGTCGTGAGGCTGACCAGTGGAGCGACTCCGCGCCGCGCCGTGGTCGGATGGGACGGCGGGCGGCTGGCCATGCTGCTGGCGGTGCTGGAAGCACGCTGCGGCCTGAGTTTTTCCAACGCCGAGGTCTATCTCAATGTCGCGGGCGGCTATCGCCTGTCGGACCCGGCGGCGGACCTCGCCGTGGCGGCGGCGCTGGTTTCGGCGCTGTCCGAAAAGCCGCTGCCGCTCGATGCCGTGTGGTTCGGCGAGGTGTCGCTGGCCGGAGAGATACGTCCGGTGGCCCATGCCGCGATACGTCGCAAGGAGGCGGCCAAGCTGGGTTTCGCGCGCGCGTTTGGCCCGCCGGTCAATGGCGGGGACGAGTCGCCCGATAGGGGCTACCAGCCGCTTTCGATCCTCCCAAATCTCGTTGACCGGATCGTTGCGCGGCCATAATCCTGCCACCCATGACTGGCTTCGACATCGCGGTACTCCTGATCGTGGGCCTTGGCGCGATCACCGGCTTCGTGCGCGGTTTCGTGCAGGAAGTGCTGGCGCTTGCCGCATGGCTCTTCGCGCTGTTCGCTATCCGGTTCCTGCATACCCCGCTGACGTCGTTCTTCGAACCCGAGGTGGGGACCAATTCCGGCGCATCGGTGCTCGCCTTCGCGCTGCTGCTGCTGGTGCCCTATGCCTTCGTCAAGCTGGTGGCGCGCTGGATGGGATCGATGAGCCGGGCGTCGGTGCTGGGGCCGATCGACCGCGTGCTCGGCTTCGGCTTCGGCGGGGTCAAGGGCATGATTATCGTGACCATGGCCTTCTCGATCCTCGTGCTGGGCTATGACACGGTCTGGGGAGCGGGCGGGCGGCCGACCTGGATTACCCAGGCGCGCACCTATCCCTTCATCAATGCCAGCAGCGAGGCCTTGGTGACGATGATCGCGACGCGCCGTCAGGAAGCCGCCGAGGCCGAAGCGGAGGCGCTCGGCACACGATAATGGCGAGCGCCGCCCTCTACACGTCCGAGATTCTCGAACTTGCCACAAGCCTTGCGGAATTTGGCTGGGACGATGCGCTGCCGCTGAAAGCGTCGGCACGCTCGCGCAGCTGCGGCAGCACTATCGAGCTGGGCCTTGCGACCGATGGCGATGGCCGGATTGCGAAGCTGGGCCTGAGGAGTCAGGCCTGCGCCATCGGGCAGGCGGCAGCCGCGATTTTCGCGCGCGGTGCGCAGGGCCGTTCGGCAGGGGATATTCGCGCGGCCCATATGGCCCTGCGCGACTGGCTGGGGAGCAATTCGGACCTGCCGGAATGGCCCGGTATCGACGCTCTGGTAGCCGCAAGGGACTATCCCGGACGGCACGGCGCGATCCTGCTTGCCTGGCAGGCGGCGGAAGAGGCGCTTTTCAGCGGCGAGACGCGCTAGTTTTCTTGTCGCATCGCTTATTGCGAAAAACCGGTTCCCACTTTTTCGCGCGATGCTCTAGGGGAACGGCCACAGGTATTACGCCGCACGTATTACAGGGGGATTACCGAATGGCCGACGCGCACAAGCATCCGCAGGCGCCCGAACCGACTGCTTCGGACATAAAGCTGGTTATCGGCGCATCCTCGGCAGGCACCGTTTTTGAGTGGTACGACTTCTTCATTTACGGCACGCTGGCCGCCTATGTCGGCAAGGCCTTTTTCCCGCAGGTCGGCCCGACGCTTCAGGTTCTGCTGGTCTGGGCCGGTTTCGCGGTCGGCTTCGGATTCAGGCCGCTCGGTGCGATCCTGTTCGGCTATCTCGGTGACAAGCTCGGCCGTAAATACACCTTCCTCGTAACGGTCGCGCTGATGGGTGTCGCTACCGCGGGCGTAGGTCTGGTGCCGACGGCGGAATCGATCGGCATCTGGGCGCCGATCATCGTCATCGTGCTGCGTATCCTTCAGGGGCTGGCATTGGGCGGCGAATATGGCGGCGCGGCGATCTACGTTGCCGAGCACTCACCGCCGGAAAAACGCGGCTTCTTTACCGGCTTCATCCAGTCGAGCGTCGTCGGCGGCTTCGTGCTTTCGATCATCGTCATCCTGGTCAATCAGGCGGTCTTTCCCGAACCAGTGCTGGCGGACTGGGGCTGGCGCGTGCCCTTCATCCTCAGCCTCGTGCTGCTTGCCATCTCGCTGTGGATGCGGCTCAAGCTCAACGAGAGCCCGGTGTTCCTCGCCATGCGCGAGGAAGGCGAAATCGCCGGCAACCCGTTCGTCGAAAGCTTTACCTATCCTGGCAACAAGAAGCGCATCTTCGTCGCCCTGTTCGGCGTGACCGGCATCCTCACGACGATCTGGTATACCTCGTTCTTCTCGGCGCTGTCCTTCCTCAAGGGGCCGATGCGGGTCGATCCGGTGTCGGTGGAAGTGACGATCGGCCTTGCCGCTCTCATCGCCATGGTCTTTTATCCCATGGTCGGCGCATGGTCGGACAAGGTGGGCCGCAAGCTGCCGCTGGTGATCGGCGCGGTGGCGACACTGGTGCTGCTGTTTCCGGCGTTCTGGGGCATGGGCGCGCTGGCCAATCCGGGTTTGCAGCAAAGCGCGCGTGAAGCGCCCGTGGTGGTTTCGGGCTCGCAATGCACCACCGATCCCTTCGCGGAACTGTCCGGCACGAAGCTGAGTTCCTGCGGGCAATTGCTCGAAACCCTGACTGCAAACGGCGTGCCCTATACGATCGAAAGCGCAGCGGACCTTTCGCTCACGGTCGGCGGAGAGGCGATTGCCATCGCGCCGGAATGGCTGTCGAGCGACCCTGAAACAAAAAAGGAAGCCGGTGCGGCGCGCAAGGCCGGACTTGAAGCGGCGCTGACCGCCAAGGGCTTCGATTTCTCGGTGCAGCACCCGCCCGTGGCATCGCTTGTCGGCATCGGTGCGCTGCTCGTGCTGATGGGCTTCCTCTCGGCACTGACCTATGGCGCCGTCGCTGCGCAACTGACCGAGATGTTCCCGGCGCCGATCCGCTATTCCTCGATGTCGATCCCCTATCACATCGGCGCGGGCTATCTCGGCGGGTTCCTGCCGCTGATCGCCAGCTACATCAATGCCATAACAGGCGATGCCTATGCGGGGCTGTGGTATACCTGGGCGGTCGTCGCCTTCGGCCTGGTGGTTGCGATCTGGGGGCTCAAGGGCGGGCCGCCGCGCGATTTCTCCGAAAATGACGCCTGACCTTCCGCCCAGCGCGCTCAGGCTGGATGTCGATCGCCAGGCGCTGGCGGCGAACTGGCGCGCGCTTGATGCGCTGTCCGGGACAGCGCGAACCGGCGCGGCGGTCAAGGCCGATGCCTACGGGATAGGCGCGAAGGTCGCGGTTCCGGTGCTGCGCGATGCCGGTTGCCACGATTTCTTCGTGACCTACGCCCACGAGGCGGCCGACATCCTGGGGCTGGTTCCGCCGCACGAGATTTCGCTGCTTCACGGACCGATCAACGAAGGCGTCGCCAAGTGGGCGCACGAGACAGGCGTGCGCGTTGTCATCAATTCACTCGAACAGGCCGCGCGCTGGCTGGCGGCGGGTGGTGGGCGATGCGACCTCATGGTCGATACGGGGATCAACCGGCTCGGCCTTCCGCTTGCCAATCTGGGCGATCCGATGATCGCTCGACTCGAAGTGGACGTGCTGCTTTCGCACCTGGCCTCGGCGGACGAGGATGTTGCGCTCAATCCCCGGCAATGCGCCCGGTGGGAGGAGGCGCGCCGCGTGGTGCCGCATCTGCGCGCCAGCCTCGCCAACAGCGCCGGGATCGCGCTGGGCGATGCCTATCATGGCGACCTCACCCGGCCCGGCCTGTCGCTCTACGGCGGCGTGCCGCGCCGAGAACTCGAAGGACGGATTGCCCAGGTCGCGCGGCCGATGGCGGCGGTTATGCAGGTGCGGAACATCGAAGCGGGCGAGGGGGTCGGCTACAATGCGACCTTCATTGCGCCGCATGCGATGCGGATCGGCGTTGTCGCGCTGGGCTATGCCGACGGGTTCCTGCGTTGCTGGTCGGCGGGCAAGGGTGTGCTGTTGCGGCAGGGCAGACGATTGCCGGTGCTGGGCCGGGTGTCGATGGACATGGTCGATGTCGATCTGAGCGGCGCCGACGAGGTGCGCGAGGGAGACTGGCTGGAGGTGGAATATTCGTTGCCTCAGGCGGCGGCTTTCAGCGGCCTTTCGCAATACGAATTGCTGACCCTGCTGGGCGATCGCTTCGCTCGTTGAAAACACGCAACAATTCTTTTTGCTGCGCAGCATAGGAATTGTTGCATTGCATCAAGTTGCCGTGCTATGCCTGTGTGTTGATACATTTTGGGAGTAGCTGGATGGCTGACGCGGATGCGAAGAGCGACGATACCGTCATCATCAAGAAATATGCGAACCGGCGTCTCTACAATACGCGGTCGTCGAGCTACATTACTCTCGATCATCTCGCCAAGATGACTCGCGAGGGCATCGACTACAAGGTGCTCGACGCCAAGTCCGGCAACGACATTACCCACCAGATCCTGACGCAAATCATCCTCGATGAAGAAGCGAACGGTGAGCAGATGCTGCCGGTCAACTTCCTGCGCGATCTCATCCGCATGTATGGCAATTCGATGCAGTCGCTCATCCCGCACTATCTCGAAGCCTCGATGGAGAACTTCCGCGCGAACCAGAGCAAACTCGCCAAGGCCTTCGAGGACAATCTCGGCAACAATCCGCTTGCTCGGCTTGCCGATCAGAACATGGCTATGTTCAAGGCCGCCGCGGCCGCTTTCATGCCCGGTGGCGAGTCGTCTTCGTCCAGAGGGTCGTCGGATGCGTCGCAAGGCGGCGATCTCGACGCCCTGCGCCAGCAGATGGAAGCGATGCAGAAGCGGCTTGACGCTCTCGACAAATAAGCCGCAGCAAAGCATCAGCCATTCCAGTCCACAGTCCGTTTTTGAAAGCCCGTTCCCGTGCCTGCCATAAAACACGCCCTCAGCACGTCGCGCCAGTCCGACTTCGCCCAATGGTATCAGGAGGTCATTTCCGAAGCCGAGATGGCCGAGGAGTCGGGCGTGCGTGGCTGCATGGTCATCAAGCCGTGGGGTTACGGCATCTGGGAGCGCATCCAGCGACTGATGGACGACCGCATCAAGGCGGCGGGCGTCGAGAACTGCTATTTCCCGCTGTTCATTCCCCTGAGCTACTTCGCCAAGGAGGCCGAGCACGTCGAGGGCTTCGCCAAGGAGATGGCGGTCGTCACCCACCACCGCCTGATCGGTGACGACAAGGGCGGGCTGGTTCCCGATCCCGAAGCGAAGCTTGAAGAGCCGCTGGTCGTTCGCCCCACGTCAGAAACCGTCATCGGTGCGGCCATGGCGCGCTGGATCCAGTCGTGGCGCGATCTGCCGCTGCTGACCAACCAGTGGGCCAATGTCGTGCGCTGGGAAATGCGCACGCGGATGTTCCTGCGCACCAGCGAATTCCTCTGGCAGGAAGGGCATACTGCCCATGCCGACCGCGATGACGCCATGGCCGAAACGCTGCGCGCGCTCGAGATGTACCGCTCCTTTGCCGAGGAGGTGCTGGCAATGCCGGTGATCGCGGGCGAGAAGCCCGAGAACGAGCGGTTTCCCGGCGCGGTCGGTACATGGTCGATCGAGGCGATGATGCAGGATGGCAAGGCGCTTCAGGCCGGCACCTCGCACTATCTCGGGACCGGCTTTTCCGAGGCGTCAGGAATCCAGTATCAGGATAACGAAGGCGCACAGCAATATTGCCATACGACAAGCTGGGGCGTTTCAACCCGTCTGATCGGCGGGCTCATCATGGTGCACGGCGACGACGATGGCCTGCGGGTGCCACCGGCGGTCGCACCGCATCAGATCGTGGTGCTGCCGATGCTGCGCGACAATGACGAGGACGCGGCGCTGCTCGACTATTGCGAAGAGATCCGCAAGGCGCTCGCCGCGCAGACTGCGCTGGGCGAACCGCTGCGCGTGCTGCTCGACAAGCGGCCGGGAAAGGCTACCGGCAAGCGCTGGGCATGGGTCAAGAAAGGCGTGCCGCTGATCCTGGAGATCGGGGGGCGCGACATGGCCGAAGGCAAGGTCTCGGTGATCCGCCGCGACCGCTTGTGGAACGAGGAAAACGGCAAGGTTGCGTTCACGGGCGAGGCGAAGGACGCATTCGTCGCGCGTGCCGCTGCCGAACTGGAAGACGTGCAACGCGCGCTCCATGCCGAAGCGACCCAGCGCCGCGAAGCCAATATCACACGCGGGATCGACAGTCTGGAAGTTCTGCGTGCGTTCTATTCGGACGATGCCAGGTATCCGGGCTGGGTCGAGACGCAGTGGTGCCGCCCGAGCGGTGCGGAACTCGATCAGGTGGTCGAGACGCTCAAGTCGATGAAGCTGACGCTGCGCAACGTGCCGATGGATAGCGAGCCCGCAAACGGCGAGTGCCTGTTCACTGGTAAGCCGGCGGTCGAGCGGATATACGTCGCGCGGGCCTATTGACCGGAAAGGAAAGGCCATGCTCGAAGCCATCAAGCACGGTCTGCGCAACCTGATCAATTTCAATGGCCGCGATGCGCGGCAGGCATTCTGGTTCTTTGTCCTGTTTCTTTACCTCGTCACGATCGGCCTCAACATGGCCATCACCATGCCGATGATGATGGGCGGCATGATGAATGCAGTGAACGAAGGTATCGCTCATGCGCAATCGGGTGTCGTCGATGATGCAGCTGCCGAAGCAGCAATTCAGGGCAAGGTCTTTGAAGGGATCGCCGAGTACATGCCGGTTCTGGTCGCAGTCGGACTTGTCTCCGCGCTGATCCTGCTGTTCGGGCTCGCCGCGGCCATAGTACGTCGCCTCCACGATGCAGACCTGTCGGGTGCCTGGGCTCTCCTGCCACTGGGCTTGCAAGCGGTGAGCGCCGCGCTCATTCCTTCGCAGATGGGAAAGATGCAGGAGGCCATGCTGCAGACGCAACTCGGCGATCCGCT
>JAGREJ010000161.1 GCA_020446595.1 Novosphingobium sp.
ATCACCCGCGACAGCCTGCTGACTCTCGCGCGCGAGGAGGGCCTCGAGGTGCGAGAGGAGAAGTATTCGATCGACCAGTGGGCCGAGGATGCCAGGTCCGGCAAGCTGGTCGAATGCTTCGCCTGTGGCACGGCGGCGGTCGTGACGCCGGTCGGCAGGGTCGAGGGGCGCGACACGGCGTTCACCGTGGGCTCCGGCGGCCCCGGCCAGCTTACCCAACGGCTCAAGGACCGACTGGTCGCGATCCAGCGCGGCAATGCGCCGGACACGCACAACTGGGTGAAGAAGATCGGGTGAATCCAATACTTCCCCTCCCCTTCAGGGGAGGGGATCGAGGGGTGGGGTTTGTGCGCACGGTTGGGCTTACAAAATCTGCCCCACCCCGTTGCGACTAGGCAGCAGGCTGCCAGGTCTCACTGCCCCTCCCCTAAAGAGGAGGGGCAATTTTCTCACTCCGTATCAAGGCTGTATTCGTCCACCAATGGTCCGGGCACATGCGTGTGGCCGTGCTCGTCGGTGAAGCCCAGTTCCGCGCCCAGTTCGGCGGACCAGTAATACTTGCCGCTGCGCGCCATCAGTCCCGGATCGCTGGCGAGCGCCACGACCGCGCGGCCGCTGTAGCGCATCGTTTCCTGATGCTCGGCATCGGCGGTGTGACCATTGGGCCAGACCGAAACCACCGCCACGCCGTGTTCCTTGAGGTCGAGCGCCATGTCGCGGGTCTGGCGTTCGGTCGCCGACTTTCCGACTCCGTAGATGACGTTGTAGCGATAGCGCACCGAGCCGCGCCCGGTGACATTGGCGATAAGCGGGATTGTGCCATGCGCCCTGGCTGTCTCGATCATCAAGGGAGCGGCATGGCGGCTGGCATACCAGGCCGAACGCGCGCCAAGATCGACAACGCTGTCCCATACGCTCGCTGGCGTTTCCCAGAACCGCTTGCCGATGAACGGGCCGAGCTGGCCCGCCGAAAACACCGAGTTGGCGAGAATGTCGAGCCGCCCCTCGTCGCGGCGCACCCGCTCGAAAATCTCGGCCAGAACGGCGTCGTCCGAAGCGTCGCACTGGACGGCGATGCCCTGCCCTCCCAGCGCCTCGATCGCGGCAACCGTTTCTTCCAGCGAGCCGCTGCGCTCGCCATCGCCCGCGTGCAGGGTCCGGCCAAGGCAATAGGTCTTCGCGCCCGCTGCCCCAAGCTCAACGGCAATGCCATTTCCCGCGCCGCGAGTTGAGCCCGCGACCACGGCGATCTTTCCGGCAAGCGGCTTGTCCATTTTCATTTCTCTCCTTGTTACGTGCCAGCCAATAGCCGCGCGCGCACCAGCGGCAACTGGTCGTTGCCGAAATACATGTGTTCCTTGTCGACGAAGATCGTCGGCGAGCCGAATGCGCCGCGCGCGATGGCCTCGTCGGTATTGGCGCGCAAGCGGTCCTTGATTTCCTGAGTCTGTGTCGCTTCGGCAAGAGAGTTGCCGTCGAGCCCGCAGGCATTGGCGACGGCGATCAGCTCGGCGGGATCGTCGAGATTGCGCTGGTCGCGGAAATAGGCCTCGAAGGCCGCGCGCGAAAACCGCAGGAGCGTTGTCTGATCCTGCTCCAGCGCACAGCACATGCGCATCGCATGAACCGAACGCAGCGGATGGTGCGGCGACGGGAAATTCATCGGCACCCCTGCGAAGGCTGCCCATTCCCCGGTCCATTTCGCCAGAGCGCGGCTCTTGGGAGACTTCGTGTTCGCGCGATTGGCATAGACGCCCTCGTTGACCGCATTGAACACACCGCCGACCAGCAGGGGGCGCAGGGTCATGCCGGTCGCCGCCTCCTCCAGCACCGGGCCGATGGAGTGGAACGCCATGAAGGTCCATGGGCTCGACAGGTCGTAGAAAAATTCAACGCGGTTATTCATTTGCTGGTTCCTGTTCCGAAAAGGTTGCGGCGCGCTTCCTCGGTGAACTGGCCGCTGGGCGCCATGCCCGCACGCATCAGGTCCATGCCCCGGCGCAGGCCCGGTCGCTGCTTGAGCCGCTCATACCATGCGCGCAAATTGGGGAATTCATCGAAGGGAATGCCTTGCGCCTTCCACGTCTGCACCCAGGGGAAGCAGGCCATGTCGGCAATGGTGTATTGCTCCGCCGCCAGCCAGTCGCGTCCCTCCAGCCGGTGTTCCATCACACCATAGAGGCGTAGCGTCTCGTTGCGGTATCGTTCAATGGCATAGGGTATCTTTTCAGTATGATAGAGTGCGAAGTGGCCATGTTGCCCGAGCATGGGGCCAAGGTTCGCGACTTGCCAGACCAGCCATTCGAGCGTCTCGGTCCGACCGCGCAGGTCGGCGGGCAGGAACTGCCCGGTCTTGTCGCCAAGGTAGATGAGAATCGCCGCCGTCTCGAACACCGGGACGGGATCGCCGCCGCCCGCCGGGTCGGTATCGACAATCGCAGGGATGCGACCGTTAGGGCTGATCGCGAGAAACTCGGGCGACCGCTGCTCGCCCTTGCCAAGGTCGATCTTGTGCGCCTCATACGGCAGGCCGCACTCCTCCAGCATGACGGAGACTTTCCAGCCGTTGGGCGTGGCAGCAGTGTAAAGCTCGATCATCGGAACGGCCGGATCAGATTTCGCCTTCCTCGACCGTGTTGAACTGAGGATGGGCCGCCTTCCACTTCGCCATCCACTCCATCCCCTCGCGCGAGCGTTCGAGATCGTCGGGGCGCGGACGCAGCGATTGCACCGCCTCGGCGCGCACATCTTCGAGCACCGAAGCATCCCAGCCCTGCTGTTCGACTTCGCGCGCCTTGTCTTCCGCCCCCGCCTTGCGCAGCATCGTAGGAAGACGCGCCCTCAGCGCGTTGATCGCCCAGTCGAGCATCGGCCCGTTGGTGTCGGGGTCATAACCCCAGACGATGTTGTGGTCCTTGTCGGCCAGCACGAAGTGATAGTGCAGCACGTCGCCGAAGATGTCGAAGCGCACGAATTCTTTGTCGTGCTCGGAATCAAACACGTGGATGCTCGGTCCGCGGATCATGTGATCCTCGTTGCCCAAGGCTCGCGACTCCACGCCTATCGATACCGGTCCGGCATCGAACCAGCGGGTATGATGCTCCATCGGCGGGATCAGCATGAATTTGTGATACTGTCCGCGCACTACCAGTTCGGCACTGCGGTTCGACAGCGGACGCCCCCTTTCGGGGACATATTTGAATTCATGTTCCATGCGCGCTCTCCCGAATGGAAACCATTGCACGGCACAGCCGCTGGCGAGTCAACCGCCAATGCGCTATCGCCGATGCCGAGAGAGAAGGAATTGCCATGGCCGATGCAACCTACACCCCGCCCAAGGTCTGGACCTGGGACGCAGAAAGCGGTGGACGCTTTTCCAAGCTCAACCGGCCGATTGCCGGGGCAACACACGAAACCGAGCTGCCACGCGGGGAGCATCCCTTCCAGCTCTATTCGCTGGGCACGCCCAACGGCATCAAGGTGACGATCCTGTTCGAGGAACTGCTGCTGGCGGGCTATTCCGGCGCGGAATACGACGCCTGGATCATTAACATCATGGACGCCGACCAGTTCGGTTCGGGCTTCGTCTCGGTCAATCCCAATTCGAAGATTCCGGGCCTGCTCGACTGTTCCGGGCCGCAGCCGTTTCGGGTGTTCGAATCGGGCGCGATCCTGCTGCACCTCGCCGAGAAGTTTAACGCCTTCATTCCGTCGGACCCGGCGGCGCGTGCGGAATGCCTCTCGTGGCTGATGTGGCAGATGTCGACCGGGCCGATCCTGGGTGGCGGCTTCGGGCACTTCTATGCCTATGCCCCGGAGCGCTACGAGTATCCGATCAACCGCTATGCGATGGAGGCCAAGCGCAGCTTCGACGTGGCGGACCAGCGGCTCGCGCAGTCGCAATTCCTGGCAGGCGACGAATTCTCCATCGCCGACATCGCCAACTATGCCTGGATGTCCATGTTCGTGCACGGCAAGGCTTACGAGGACGGCGCGACCTTCCTCGACATTGCCAGCTACGAGAATGTCGGTCGCTGGGTGCGCGAGATCGACGCGCGCGAAGGCGTGAAGCGCGGTCGGGTGGTCAACCTCGATGGCGAAGGCAAGATCAAGGAACGCCACAGCGCCGCCGACATCGATGCGGTGATGGCGAAAACCTGATGCACGGGCGTTGCAATGCTGTTGCAGCGGCGTTGCAGTCCCTTTGCAAACGGCGTGCAACCGGCTAAGCGCGCCCGCATTGCTGGGGTGTAGCCAAGCGGTAAGGCACCGGTTTTTGGTACCGGCATGCGCAGGTTCGAATCCTGCCACCCCAGCCACCTCTCCGCTCCGCCACGGGCCGCCGCCGTGTCGGCGAGTGTAACAGAACCGACCCCAAACCGTCACAGCGCCGCAAGCTTGGTGAACTAGGGAATGCAGGCAATTCTCGAAGGAGATTGCCAATGCTGTCCCAGAAGGCGCCGCTTTCGACGCTCTCGAAATCCATCGATGTCGACGTCGGCAAGGTGCCCGATTGGCTCAACCTGCCCGAACCGCGCGGATTTCGCCCCAAGCGCAAATACCGCACGGTCTGGATTTCCGACATTCACTTGGGCACGCGCGGCTGCAACGCGGCGATGCTCGTCGATTTCCTGCGCTCCATCGAATGCGAGACGCTCTACCTCGTGGGCGACATCGTCGATGGCTGGCGGCTCAGGAAGGGATGGTTCTGGCCCGACGAACACAACGAGGTTGTCCGGCGGGTGCTGAAGATGGCGCATCGCGGCACGCGTGTCGTGTTTATCGCAGGCAACCACGACGAAGTGTTGCGCGACTATGCGGGCATGACTTTCGGCGGCGTCGAGCTTGCCCTGGAGGCCGTGCATCGCACCGCGGACGGGCGGCGGCTGTTGGTGACCCATGGCGACGGATTCGACGGTGTGGTGCTCTACGCGCGCTGGCTCGCCTTCCTTGGAGACATGGCCTACGAGCTGCTGCTGCGCGCCAATATCGCTTTCAACGCGATCCGTCGCAAGTTCCACCTGCCTTACTGGTCGCTGTCCGCCTACATGAAGAAGCGTGTGAAGAACGCGGTCCAGTTCATCTGCAACTTCGAGGAGGCCGTCGCGCGCGAAGCGATGTCGCGCGGCATGGACGGCGTGGTCTGCGGCCATATCCATTGCGCCGAAATCCGCCAGTTCGGCGGCATCACCTATTACAACGACGGCGACTGGGTCGAAAGCTGCACCGCCCTCGTCGAGGATGCACAGGGCCAGATGGCAATTGTCGACTGGATCGAGGAAACCGCAGTGGCGCATGCCAGCCCTTCGTTTGAAGAGGTCATCGCGTGAAGCTCGTCTTGGCTACCGACGCGTGGTTCCCGCAGGTCAACGGTGTGGTCCGCTCGCTCTCGACGACGCTGGACCATCTGGAGCGGCGCGGCATTGCGGTCGAGAAGATCACCCCGCAGGATTTCCTGACCGTGCCGATGCCCGGCTACTCTTCCATTCGGTTGGCCGTCTCGCCGCGTTTCGGGGTGAGACGCAGGCTGAACCAGTGGCGCCCCGATCTGGTGCATATCGCCACCGAAGGGCCGATCGGCTGGTCGGCGAGGAACTGGTGCCTCGCCAATGGCGTTCCGCACACCTCCGCCTTTCACACCCGCTTTCCCGACTATGCATCTGTGCGCACCGGGATCAGCGCCGAGCACTTCTGGCCGATCATGCGCAGATTCCATTCCACCAGCCGCGCCGTGCTGGTTTCGACCCAGAGCCTTGCCGATGAACTGGCGGGCCGGGGCATCGGCCCGACGCGGCTGTGGAGCCGGGGCATAGACCAGCACCTGTTCCGCCCGGACGGCCCCAGGCATCCGGCAATGGAAGTGCTTCCGGGTCCGGTGCTGCTCTATGTCGGCAGAGTTGCGGCCGAAAAGAACCTCGACGCCTTTCTTTCTGCGCAGGTGCCCGGAACCAAGGTCATTGTCGGGGACGGCCCGGCGCTGAACGAAATCCGGCACCGATTTCCGCAAGCCGTCTGCCTCGGCGCTCTGTCGGGCGAGGAGCTTGCCTCCGCCTACCGCAGCGCCGACTGCTTCGTGTTTCCAAGCCTGACCGATACCTTCGGCCTCGTCGTGATCGAGGCGTTGGCTTGCGGCGTTCCGGTCGCGGCCTATCCGGTGACCGGTCCAATCGACATTATCGGACCCGACGGGCGCGGGGTCGATACGCGCACAACCGGCCCCGCAGGGGTGCTCGACGAGGATCTGGAACAGGCCATAGGTCGTGCTCTCATGCTCCGCCGCGAGGATGCCGCCAGCCTTGGCGCACAGTTTTCTTGGGAGCGAGCGACTGACCAGTTCCTTCACGCGATGGAGGAAGTGTTGGTCTGCGGCATGGAAAATCTAGCCGCCTGACTTCGTGCCTGCGCGCGCTTGCTCCGCAGCGATCCTCTGGTAGGCTCGAGCCGGGACCAAGAGGATGCGCCACCCCCACGATGCCTGACACCGATCCTGCCGAGACGGCCTATGTCTTCGCCAAGACCTTCGTGCGCGATCTCGATGCGATGGGGCGATTTTATTCCGAAGTATTCGGCCTCGTGGAGAACAACCGCCACACCGACGTGATGCTGGGCCGCGCGATTTCGGAGATCACCTACAAGCCGAGCGCCGGTCGAGAAACGGGAGGTTTGACCCTCATCAGCTACCTTGATGGCGATGCCCCCACTGCGGGCGAGGCGGTCCAGGGCTTCTTCACCAGCGATCTGGAGGCCGTCTGCAACCGCGCATTGGCGGCGGGGGGAAGCGTGCCCGAACCGGTCCGTGCAATTCCCGAATTCGGTATCAAGGTGGCGTTCGTGCTGGACCCGGAAGGCCATATCAACGAAGTTGTCGAGATGACCGCGTCGGGCGGCTGACCCTGCGCGCTGGGAGAATTGCCATGGCGACCATGACCCGCGATCCCGAAACTGACGCCGCGACCGAACCCGCACTGCGGCGCGATCTTGCCGCCGCTTTCCGCCTTTGCGCATTGAGGGGTTGGGACGATCACATTGCCACGCACATGTCCGCGCGGCTGCCCGACGGAACCTTCCTGCTCAATCCCTTCGGCCTGCTGTTCGAGGAGATCACCGCATCGAGCCTGATGCGCGTCGATTTCGAAGGCAATGTGCTCTCACCCGACGGCGCATTCATGAACCCGGCGGCCTTCACCATCCACAGCGGGGTTCTGGAAGGCCGACCCGACGTCAACTGCGCGATTCACCTCCACACGCTCGACGGCGCGGCTGTCTCGACGATGCAGGAAGGCCTGCTGCCGCTGACCCAGACCGCGCTCCAGATCATTCACGATCTTGCCTATCACGAATATGAAGGCGTTGCCGACGACCTCGCCGAGCGCGAGCGGCTTCAGGCC